>JBHEOF010000029.1:358-27350 GCA_046261715.1 Bacteroidales bacterium | reverse complement strand
CTTATTCGCAAACCGGTACTGTTTAATATTCTTAAAAAATAATAATGTTTTTTATTTCTCTTTAGGAAATAATCGAATATCGCTTCAAGTTCTTCTTCAGAAATAATTTTTACCACATTAAAACATAATTATCACATATTATTCTTGCTTTTTAAATCCTTTTTTCAGAAAACATCTTTTAAATGGAAACAACAAAACTTAAAGGTCAACAGGAAACCCTATTTTCTAAAACAGCTTTCAGGAATCTTCTTGAACCTTTACTGGTTTTGTTTAATAAAGCAGTTGCGGATGTTTTTGAAAACCGTGAATACTATGTTGCTTATAGTATTCCGGGTGGGGTTTACGGTTATTTCAAAGATTTTTCACTTACCGACAAGGATGCCAGTATTATAAAAAGCAGAATTAAAAAATTAATTTCTGAGAATATTGACTTTAAGCAAGAAATTCTGCCCAGAGAAAAGATCATACGGTACTTCAAAGAAAATAAGCGTGAAGATATTCTTGAACTTTTGAATTCGAACAATGATAACCTTGATGAAGGGTTGCATCTGGCGCATCTGAATGGAAATGGTGAATTGTTTTTTAACCATCTTAATGAACAATATGAAAGGCTCAACAGATTCAGATTTGTCCCGTATAAAAAAGGGTTTTTCCTGATAGCCGATCCGGATTTTTTTGAACGGGTAATGCCTGAAAGAATGGAGATCAGTAAATATCTGAAAAGATTTGATGAATCGGAAGAATCCATGAAGCAGTTAGGGATAGAAAGTATTGCCCGGTTGAATGAAGTTGTTGATAATGGAGAGTTTCCTGAATTTATCAAAGTTTCAGAAGCTTACCAGGCCAAAAGAATTGGCCGTATAGCTGATAACATTATAAGCCACCCTTTAAAACCCCGTTTGATCTTTCTAGCAGGGCCTACCTCTTCCGGAAAAACAACATCAGCAAACCGGCTAGCCATAGAACTTAAAGTGCTCGGGAAAAAAGTGCTGATCATGTCTCTCGATAACTTTTATTTGCCCCATTCACGAATCCCTTTTGATCCTGACACCGGTCTTCAGAATTTTGAACTAATTACGGCACTGGATCTTGAATTATTCTGCAAAACCATTCATCAGCTTATGGATGGTGAAAGCATACACATGCCCCGCTATCATTTTGATGGTAAGGGCGCAAAACCCGACCCCTCACCCACCAGAATTGATCCTGATACCTATATCATAGTAGAAGGCATTCACGGCTTAAACCCTGATTTGTGGCAAAACACAATGGATATCGACTCTTACCGTTTGTATGTTTCAGCTTTGAACACAATTAACATACACGATCATTTGCCATTGTCTACTTCTGATCACCGACTTATCAGAAGGTTGGTAAGAGATCATCTTTTCAGGGGTTACTCGTTTAATGAAACGATTAAACGCTGGCCCGATGTGATGGAAAACGAATATCACAGCATTTTTCCATTTCAGGAAAGTGCACATGCTATTTTCAATTCATCATTGATTTATGAAATTGCTGTGTTTGCGCACTATGCTCCGGGAATATTAAGACCTGCAGAAGCAGAGAACGAGATCATTAAAGAAGAAGTAAAGCGCTTAAACCGCATTTTAGAATTATTAAAACCGATTAATCCCAATGACATCCCTCCTACCAGCATTCTAAGAGAATTTATTGGCGGTAGTAGCTTTATATATTAAATCCTTCCTGATAAATTAATTATACGTTCGTATAATGGTTATTTTTTTTACTTTTGTGCCTTAAAACATTCAGTTTTTGCGGTTTTGTTGCTTTAATTCTGTTTTTTTAAACTCTTTTATAATAAATATTGCAACCAAATATTAATTGCATCGTATTACAAATACGTTTTGCATATCCAAACCAGGCAAATCAATAAATCAAATCATTTACTAATCATAAAAAGAAAGAAAAGATGAACAAACGTGAAATAAGTTTTATATTGCTGGCAATTTTATTGCCTTTGAGCGCATGGTCAGGTGGTATTGTAACCAATACCAACCAAAGTGCATCGTTTATTCGCAAACCTGTTCAGGATGCTGTAATTGACGCAACAGGTACGTATTATAACCCGGCCGGACTGGCATTTCTGGAAGATGGTTTTCATCTTTCCCTAAACAATCAAACAATCAGCCAAACCCGGAATATTACAAGTACATTCCCCGGTATGCTGAATACTGAATTTGAAGGAAAAGTAAGTGCACCTCTATTTCCCACCGTATATGCGGTTTATAAAACCGATGCATTAGCTTTTTCATTTGGTTTTAATCCTATCGGAGGTGGCGGAAGCGCAGATTTTGAAAAAGGATTACCATCATTTGAACAGGAAGTAGCTGTTTTACCGGCCGGATTAACCCAGGCGGGTATTCCTACAACAGCATATGAATTGGATGCTGCATTTGACGGAAGTTCAATAAATTGGGGTCTGCAGGTTAATGCCTCCTATGCACTTAATGAAGTTTTTTCTGTAAGTGCAGGTATACGTTATGTAATGGCCAACAATTCTTACCAGGGGCACTTACGCAATATCATGATAAACCCGCAGCACCCCTTAAATGAAGAAGGACCCGGAAACATGGTTTCTGCGCCTATGTTTTTTGGAACAGTGGCTTTTGCAGCGAACTCTGCTGTGGATGCTTTACAACCTGTTATTGACCTTGACGCTGGTGATTTAACATTGTCTCAGTTATTAGGTCTTGGATTTATTACCCAGGAAGATTTCGACCAGTTGGCTGGTGGTTTGGGAGATAATTATGACCCAAGTCTTACAGCAGCGCAGATCCAGGGAGCTTATGCCGGTATTGCTACTCAAATGACAGGGTTGGCAGAAGCAACTGAAGACAGGGCTCTTGATGCTACTCAAAGCGGATGGGGTATAGCTCCTGTATTTGGAATCAATATTAAGTTCTCAGAAGAATTGAACTTAGCCGTTAAGTATGAACTCAGGACGAAAATTACAATGACAAACACTACCGCAGCGGATGATGTTGGTTTGTATCCTGATGGTGTTGAGGTAAGAAATGATATGCCTGCCATGCTTGCTGCAGGGTTAAATTATAAACCCACAAGAGAGTTGAGTTTATCGGCCGGCGTGCATTACTATTTTGATCAAAGTGCCGATTATGGTAAAGCTCTTCCCAACGATCAGATTATTGACAATAATTTTCTTGAACTTGGTTTTGGAGCCGAATACTATATTGGCAATGGCCTGACTTTGAGTGCAGGTTATCTGAGAACCCAAACCGGTGCTAATGATAACTTTCACAGCGATTTGAGTCATAGCCTGAGTACCAACTCCATCGGTGGCGGTCTTCGTTATGCTGTAAATAATAACATTGCAGTTAATGCAGGTTTCATGAGCACTATGTATGAAGATTATACCAAAGACTTTAACGGATATGCTGAAACATATGACCGCAGTGCAATGACATTTGCTGTGGGATTTGATTTCAAATTCTGAGAATCATCATAAAAGAAAATAATATCAGGCAGGCACATTCGAAGTGTCTGCCTGTTTTTTTATGAATAACCGTTCATAAAGCCAAAGCAAATAATATTAAATTTGCAATGTACAACGTTTTAATCCTTCTCCGGGCTTAAGATTTTTTTCATAATACAACTGAATGAAATATTTATACGCTTTATTGTTTTTATTTTTAATACTTTTCCCATCACGATCATTTGCAGGTGGTTACCAGGTAAGTCTGCACAGTCATAAAAATATCGGCATGGGTCTTATTGGCACTTCGCTGAATTCAGATGCCAGTTCAGCTTTTTATAATCCCGGAGCATTGGCAACACTCGAAGATGACTTTAGCTTTGCAGCCGGTATAAGTGGCATAAGATCCGTAACAAAGTTTCAAAAAGAATATCCATCACTATATCAGGCTGTAACCGATAATCCATTGGGAACACCTTTTTATTTTTATGCTTCAGCAAAGATTTTTAAGGATGTCAGTTTTGGTTTAGCCGTAAATACTCCCTTTGGAAACAGTTTGAAATGGGAAGATGGATGGGCAGGAAGATTTATCATACAGGAAGTAAATTTGCAAACCCTTACATTTCAACCCACCATTTCATATAATATTTCAGAAAAAATTTCTGTGGGTGCCGGACTCATAATTGCTTCCGGTTCTTTTGATATGAAAAGATTTTTACCGGTTGAGGATGAATCAGGTGAAGGGAGTGTTACTATTTCAGGAAGTACAATTAACTATGGATTCAACGCAGGAGTATTCATCGTTCCCTTAAGTGGCTTAAACGTTGGGTTAAGCTATAGATCGGCAATGCAAATGGATATTGATGATGCCGAAGCACTGTTTTCCATTCCTGCATCAGTAGAACAAAATTTTCCTTCACCCAATACCGTGAGAACATCGCTACCTTTACCCGCAAATCTCGATTTTGGGGTATCTTACAGGTTCTCTGAAAAAGTTATGGCCGGCATATCTTTAAATTACGTGTTCTGGAGTGCATACAATAGCCTTGATTTTGATTTTGATCTGAATACAAGTGTTTTAACAGATTCACAAAATCCCAGGGAATACAGCAATACCCTTATCGGAAGATTAGGTGGCGAATATAATTTATTTCCTGATTTATACGTCAGACTTGGTGCCTACTTTGATCCTTCGCCGGTGAACACAGATTATTTTTCACCCGAAACGCCGGGTTTAAGTAACATTGGCTTGAGCACAGGACTGTCTTTTTTACCTGTAAGTGAGCTAAGTATAGACCTGAGCCTTCTTTATGTTATGGGCATAGAAAGGACTGTTCAATATGAACCCGAAAACTTCAACGGCGCTTACAAATCAAGGGCTTATATTCCCGGAATAGGAATTAGTTACCAGTTTTAAATCAGTTTTGTACAATGAAAATAAGAATTCTGCATATTATATTTTTACTTTTTGTTACCTGTTGCTTTTTCTCTTGCGAGCCTGAAATTGACAATTTCGAACCTGATGCCGGTGATGCTGATTTCTCTGTTTATGTTGCCCTTGGAAACTCTTTAACTGCCGGGTTTGCTGATGGCGAATTATATAAATTAGGACAAATGCTTTCTTATCCTAATATTATGGCAAAACAGATGATTCATGCCGGTGCAGGTGAGTTTAAACAACCTCTCATGAAGGATGAATTTGGCTTTGGTAATAAGCTGGTTATGGGTTATTCAACTGATTGTCTTGGAAATGAAAATATGGGTCCTGTGCCGGCAGGAGGCTCTCCCGATCCGGCAAATTTTGCCAATATCTTTGATGAGGAAGGTCCTTTCCATAATCTTGGTGTGCCCGGAACACAAACAGCCAACCTATTAATCCCTGGTTATGCCCTGGTAAATAATTATTATGGAAGATTCTCAAGTTCAGTAACAGCAAGAATAATTGACGATGCGCTTGATCTAAATCCATCTTTTTTTTCACTCTGGATCGGAAGCAATGATATATTGGGTTATGCGATCAGTGGCGGCAGCAATGGATCAATAACTTCATTGCAGCAATTCAGGCTTTCATATGAATCAATAATAAGCGAACTTACTCAAAAAACCACAGAAGGGGTCATTGCAAATATCCCCGATATTACAAGCATACCGTTTTTTAATACAATACCCCCAAATGGTCTTATTTTAACCAATCAAACCCAGATTGACAGTTTGAATAATCTTTACCAGGCTTATCCCGATATAACTTTCACTATCGGACTCAATAATTTTATCGTTGCAGACCCTGGTCAAAGCAACGGTGGATTCAGACAGCTAAATGATAACGAACTTGTTTTGCTAACGCTTCCTCTTAACAGGGTAAAATGTGAAGGATGGGGATCGGTTTATCCTATCCCAACAAATTATTATTTGTCAGAGGAGCAAATCAATGAAATAAAACAGGCAACAGTAAGCTATAATGATGCTATTAGAGATATTGCCGAAGAAAATAATTTGGCATGGGTTGATATTTATTCCCTTTTACGGGAAAGTATTACCGGAATTACCTACGATGGCATAACCTTTAATACCGGCTACATTACAGGGGGTGTATTTTCTTTGGATGGCGTGCATTTGAGTCCACGGGGCAATGCCATTATAGCCAATTATTTCATCGATGCAATTAATGCCAAATACGAATCAACGATACCCAAAGTAAGCCCTGCACAATACCCTGGAATAATATTTCCTTAATAGAACTCATCCGGTTTAAAAAATAATTCTCCGTTATTAAGATTGATTTTTTTCTTACTTAGTCTTTATTCATAAAACCTTGTTGTTCCAGAACTTTCAGCAGAACTTTACTGAAATGTAAATTATCGACCTTCTTATAGCGGTTTTGAGTAAATATCTGCGCCAATGTTTCCAGTTGATTTTCTTCCAGTAATTTTTGGGTGATGGGCAAACTTTCCTTTTCGGCATAAATTTCATCAATATCTTCTGATGAATAGTCAGAGTATTTCTCATAGTGCACAACACCTTTTGCCGGGAGACGATCTGCCTGTTCGGGTTCTTCAGCCGGATAACCTACCACCACCGTGGTAACCGGAACAACACCTTTGGGCAAATCAAAAAAATCGATCAATTTATCAGCCTGGTAGGTTGTAGTTCCCAGGTAACAAATACCCAAGCCAAAATCTTCTGCTGCAACGCATGCATTTTGTGCAACCAGCAACGCATCAATAGCGGCCGTAAAAAATGACAGGAAATTATCATAACCCGGTTCTGCTTTTCTTTGCCTGCACCATTTGTTAAAACGGTTAAAGTCGGCACAGAAAGTCAGCAAAACGGGAGCCTGTTCCACCATTTTCTGGTTAAAATGGAGCTTGCAGAGTTCTTTGCGCTTAACCTCATCTTTGGTAACAATAACGCTGTACACCTGCATATTACCGGTAGTAGATGCTCTGAAACCTGCTTCGAGAATTTTATCGAGAATTTTTTCATCCACAGGGTCAGATTTATAATTTCTTATTGTCTTGTGATTCAGTAAAGTATCAAGGGTTTGCATAATAAACTATTTTTTGAATTTTATAGTGCAAACCTACAACTTTTCGCTGTCTTATAAAAGAAAAGGGAACCAGTCGGAAAATGAATTAAAGGCCTGTTTTCACTAAGGAAATAATTTTTGAATAAAAATTATTTAGAAGATTGTTTTGAAAGGTCTTCCCGGCGGGTATGATAAACTTCAATAGCCACAAGTATAGCTAAAAATCCCCAGAAAGGTACCGAAGCTTTATCGGTATCGAGGAAGTTGTTGAGAAACCCGTGTGTAAAGTATGTAATCAGGCCCAGTGTTAAGCCCAATGACAGCCATCTTAGCTCTGCTGTTGGTGCTCTTTTAAAATTTCTCACGCCGGTAACTATAACCCACAGTGCAAGAGCCATAAAGCTGAACATACCCGGTAAACCCGATTCAGCCAAAGGTCCCAGGTATTCGCTATGAGCATTTCCCAGATCCCCGAAATTGGTCGTAATTATAGTATGATCCTGTGAGAGCTGAAAAGGAGCATAAACCAATTGGTATGTCCCCGGCCCCCAGCCCAAAACAGGTCTTTCCTGGTACATCCGTTGGGCAGCCCGCCATCGGTTTATACGTTCCAGGTTGCTGGCATCTGATGAAATATTTGTAATGGATTGAGCATGTTCACGGAAATCACCCGATGAATCCTGCCTGTTTCTTTCAAGTTCCATTACAATATTGTCCTGAAAAAGATAAGCAATTCCTGCAAACAAAATTATTGCAGCAAAAATCAACTTATAATCAATTTTTAAAAATAGTATCCAGAATGCAGCAAAAGCAACTGCTATGCTTACCCAGGAAGCTCTGCTGTAACTGAAAATGACTCCCATTACAAACACCATAAAAAACAAAATCGCAATTCTTTTGCGGAAATTGCTGTATTCGCCGATAAAAGCTTTAATGATAAATACAGGTGCAACAAGTGCAATTACCGCACTGTAATTGGTATGATCATTAAAAAACGGTTGAACTACCCATGTACCCACCTGACGTTCGAATCCATAACTGCCATGTTGAATAGTTATGTAAATAATGATAATCACCAGGGAAGTGGCAAAAAGCCAAAGGAACAAACGAATTTTCTCTTTCTGCCGGAATAATTGTATCAGAACAAAATAAAAAGTCACAACAAACCACAAACGACTGATAAAAAACTTAAAAGAAACCAAAGGTATTTCGCTTGTTACAGAAGTAATAAACATCCATAAAAGG
This sequence comes from Bacteroidales bacterium, assembly GCA_046261715.1. Taxonomy (GTDB): domain Bacteria; phylum Bacteroidota; class Bacteroidia; order Bacteroidales; family UBA7960; genus SKVR01. The sequence goes on along the minus strand of JBHEOF010000029.1, from coordinate 19,122 downwards.
TTAATGATCAGCAAAATGGTTACGGGATGTTTAATGATCTTCATATCATATTTTTGCTCATAAAACAACCGAAGGAAAAACAGGCACATTATGGCAACTATGATCGGTTCAGTAGGAATATTTACTGCAAACCCCATTCCTTCATTACCGTATTTAAAGGTAAATGGCGTAATAAAAACTATTGCAAGAAGCAGTTTATCAAGTGAGAAGAAAAATAGTAAAATCACTGCCAATGCAACCGGTAAAGCCATAAACCAATAAATTTCATTGGCAATGAATAACATATTCAATGCAATAAATGCCAAACCGGCACCATAGAAAAGTTTTATCTTGAAACCTTCAACCACCTGATAAATTTATATTATTTTTTTCCTTTAGAAATAATCTCTCTGTTTACCAGATGCTCATAGGTCATAAGAGCAAGAATACCCATAATTCCGGCAGCAAAAGCTGAAAGGAATACAATAAGCCATCTGGTAGGATACACTTTTTTTTCTGCAACAAAAGCGTCATCAATAAGAAATTTAAAAGAAACGAAGTTATCAAGATCGGCTCTGGCTTCCTGCATTACACGCTGAACAACATGAAGATTTCGGGAAGTTTGTTCAAGATGTTCCTTTTGTGTCACAAAACTACCGCCATATTCTCTGATGACATCGAGTTGTTCTTCGATGGCTTGTACGCCACTGTTGTTGCCCCTGGAAAGATCAATGGCGAGTTGCTGGGTAAGCATTTCAGCCTGTGCATTGTACTGATAGATACCTAAACTCATTAGGGTAGCCAAAGAGTCACGGGTGATGTTTATTTCATTCAGCATGTTTTCATAGCTTTGTCTTGCAACCTGGTAAGCAAGCAATGCTCTTTGTTGCCTGATGTCGTTTTGAATGGTATCGGCAAGTGCAGCGATTTCGTTGGCCATGTCTGCTGCCATTTCCGGGCTTTTATCACGAACACTTATTTCCACTGCACCATAAGGAGTGCGACTTGAAGAAATATTACTATTGTAAATCTCTCTCAGGGTAGTATTACGAAACTTATCATCTTCTTCAATCTCATAATGCTCAAACAGATCAAAACGTTCAACTACCTTGTCTCTTATAGCAGTAGACCCCAAAACCTGGAGAAGTCTTTCTGCATCGTCAACATCTCCGTATTCCAGAAAGTCAACATTTGACCCAAATACCGCACGACTTAAACTGTTTGATTTGGCAGGAAACATCAATACAGTTGATTCAAATAACGGTGTAATAAAAAACGGTGATGAAAAAATCACCCCCAGAACAGCTGCTGTAAAGCTTATAATGCCTAAATGTTTCCACCAACGTATAAAAAACATAACAATGTTAGTAGAGTCAAATTCGTTGTTTACTTTTTTGTTGTCCATTTTTTTAATTATAGTTAAAATAAATGCAGGTTAAAATCTTTACGTTTAACCTGAATAAATATTGTTTAAAAACCCGGAATTCTGAAAATGAGCCCAAAGATAAATAAATTTCATATTGCGAAATTTACATAGTGTTTTGGTGTTTCTCTCCATATTTTAAAACACCATAAATATAACGTAAGCTTATCAATCTTATGGAAAGAGCCAGTAAGAGAGAAAAAATGACAAATAACAGAAAAGTAATATACCAGTCAAGTTGTGTATGTTTTGAAAAATATCCGAGTATAAGAACGCCGCTTATAAAAACAACAATTTTAAAAATCAACCGATAATTTATTCTGAATTTAAAAAGTTTATAAACTACCAACACCTGCACACCGGCTATGAGAAACTGTGTAACAAGGGTCGCTACTGCCGATCCAAATGCCTGATAGGAAGGTATAAGTAAAAGATTGAGGCCAATATTGACAATCATACCTGTCAAAGCAATAAAATTCAGGTATTTAAGTTTGCTGTTCGCTGTCAACAGAGTGCTGAAAATGTACATTGTTGAAATGGCACAGAAACTCGCCATGAGAATTCCGAAAACCCTTGAGCTATGCATAATCCTGTATTCATATTCAATAATGCTTTCACCTTCATGTAAGGAATACAGTAATCTCATAAACTCTTCTGAGTAGAAAAAGGAAGCAACAGCAATAATAATAGCCGGCGTAATTATTAAAGTATATGAAAGCTTAATGAGTTCTTCAATAGATTCATTTTGTTTGAGCATCCGGGCAAAAATGGGAAGCAATAAAACAGCAAAAAGATAGGCAATCATATTGGCGGCATCAAGCAATCGATAGGCTGATGCATATATCCCCGAGTACATTGCGCCTTCTTCAAGCATCCTTTCAAGCATTACACTGTCAATACGGTTATAAAAGGTCATTAGAAGCACCAGGATTGCGAAAGGAAAACTCTGGCGCAGCATCATCAGGAAAAAAGGCATGCTCCAGCTTAACTTCAGAAACTGTGTATCAGCTTTTCTGAAAACTATAATCATAGTTATAAGTGCGGTAAGAGATAATGAAACAGTTTGAGCATACACGAAATACTCAATTTTAAACTGCGGCACAATATTTCCCCAAAGTAATATTGCACAGATAAAGATCATCAGACTCCGATCGAGAACTGATATAAAACTATCGGTTCGAAAAAGATGCAAACCACCAAGATTGGATCTCAGATATAAAATAAAGCTTATTATAAACTGGTTGAGCCCCAGAAATGCAAGCAAATACAATTGTTCTCTGGAGTATTTAATTACAAATGCAGCAAAGAAAGTAAAAACAAGGTAAACAATGAAAAGCAAAAGTTTAAGAACAATAATATTCGACAGATGCTTTTGAAGGAGATGACTATTCTGGGCAATGTTTTTATTATTAAAAGTTGTTATGCCAAAATCAAGAAGAATATAAAACAGAAAGGAAAAATTGAATATCGCGAAATAGAAACCATACTCTTCTGCTCCCACAGTATTCTGCACTGTGCGGTCAATGCCGAAGATCCAGAATGGCTTGATCAGTAAATTTAAAACCAGCAATAACGCCAGGTTTTTGAGAAATTTTCGCTGCATTCAATTAATTTAATCGCGAACCTTTGTTACCCCTTAAGCTAAAAGTCTTGTCCGGGTCAAATTTAGTAACTTTTGACTTGAAAGAGAGTTTTCATACAAATATTTTGATAATCATGTTTTTAAAATCGAAAGCAAAATAACTGAAACAAAATTCCCTGAACCTGCAGATACATAAAACTATTACAAAATGAATAATACCGATAAAAGCAGTAATTTTGCAATAAGAACAATAAAAACAAAGCAAAGTGAAATTTAAACCCGGAGATAAAGTAAGTTTTTTAAATGAAAAAGGGGGTGGTATTGTTACACGAGTTATAGATGAAAATCTTGTTCACGTTACCATTGAAGATGGATTTGAAATACCTGTTGTTGCTACCAATCTCATCAAAACCGGTACTGCCGAAATGAGTGATAATATACAAAAGGCATATCAAAGATTACAATCGCAGCAACCGGAAGAACCCGAGGATGAGGATATTCATCCTTTGTATGTTGCACATAATGATCCAGCGCAGCGACCTGACGGGTTATATTTTTGCCTGGTACCCGAAATTCAGGATAATCCTGTTTCCGGATCACTGGAAGTGCATATGGCAAATCATACAGGGCATGAAGTATTGTTCAGTCTGTATCAAAATCACTCGGGTAACTGGCATGGAACAGAATATGGTTTTATTCCTGAAGAATCGCGTATTTTCCTTGGTACAATTGTAAGATCGGAAATCGATAAGTGGACCAATTCTTTACTTCAGGCAATATTTTTTAAAGATGGGAAAAGTGACCCGCTCCCACCCTTCTCAGGGTTAATTGAATTTAAACCTGTTAAGGTATATAAAGAGGAAAGTTTTCAGTATGAGAAATTATTGCGGAATAACTCTTTTATGGTTCAGGTGTGTAAAATAGAGGAATTAAGAAAGAAGTCAATTTTTGAAGAAAAGATCAATGAAGAGACTATACGGCATCTTCAGGAAAAAATGAATGTAAATCAAACGGCTGAAAAATCAAAAATAGTAGAAACATCTTTTCTTGATAAGCATAAGATTGATGATAAAATTGCTGAGGTAGACCTGCATATAGGTGAACTGGTAGATAATTTTACCAATCTGGAGAACTCTGATTTACTGAATATTCAAATAGACTACTTTAACAAATGCATCAAACAGGCTCAAAAAGAAAGATTGGTTAAGATTATTTTTATTCATGGTGTGGGTAACGGCAAATTAAAGACAGCGATCTTAAAGAAACTGCAAACCACAGAAGGAATAGAATTTTATGATGCACCTTATGCCAGATATGGTATGGGAGCGACAGAAGTACATTTTTACAGAAACAAATAAAAAGACAGGCTTTCCTGCCGCTATGCTTTTTAAAAGAAGCAGAGAGGAAAGTCCGGGCAACACAGGGCAGCATACTTCCTAACGGGAAGCTGTTTTGCGGAGATTTCTCCGCAGGACAAGAGCAAGTGCCACAGAAAATAACCGCCCTGTCTTGCACAGGGTAAGGGTGAAAACGTGAGGTAAGAGCTCACGGCAACTGGTGGCGACACCATTTGCGGGTAAACCTTATGCGTTGAAATGTCAAATATACCGGGGTTTGAGGGCGGCCCGTCCAATCCCGGAGGGTAGACCGTTAGAGAGCAGGCGTGAGCTTGTTCCCAGATAAATGGCAGGAATTCTTTCGTTTGTATAAACGAAAGAAAACAGAACCCGGCTTACAAGTCTGTCTTTTTTTTATTTTACTTCCAATAATATCAAACAACCAACGTTTTCCTGTTGATTATTTGCTACCGGATATGGGTTGCAATACCCTGCTACAAGTGTTGAAAAATAACCGGTTTTGTTGAAAAGCAAGCAAGATAGTTTGAACATTTTATTTGTAATTTCGCTGAAAATTTCATTTCATATGATACAAAAGCTCATCTCTTCATTTTTTTTGCTGATAATTCTTTCTTCTTTCAGCAGCTTTTCTCAGAAAACTGTCATTTATGATCAACCGGAAGCCGATTTCAGGCTGGCCCTTGAGTTGTTTAATAAAGAAAAGTATGGCGCCGCACAGAAATTGTTTTTAGAAATCGTTGATTATATTGATAATCCGAATTCAGAAGTCAGGATAAACTCTGAATATTATGCAGCGATTTGTGCTGTAGAACTTTTTCATCCTGATGCTGAAAAATATCTTTCTGATTTTATTTACAGCAACCCGGGCCACCCCAGGCAGGGCATAGCCAGTTTCCAGATGGGAAATCTGCAATATCGTAAAAGACGCTACGACGACGCAATTGAATGGTACTCAAAAGTCGATTCATGGGATTTGACAAGAGAGCAACAGGAAGAACTCGGTTTTAAAACCGGATACAGCTATTTTATGACCGATGACTATCAGCAGGCTAAAAACTATTTCTTTAATATCCGCGATCCGCAATCTGCTTTCTTCGGTCCTGCAACTTACTATTACGGACATATTGCATATAGTGAAGAAAATTATGAAACTGCTTTGATAAATTTTCAGAAGCTTATTGATGATGAGAATTTTGGCCCTATTGTGCCCTACTACATTACACATATTTATTTTCTTCAGGAACGGTACGATGAACTTTTAACTTATGCCCCTCCCTTACTTGAAGAAGCCGGTACCAGACGGGGTTATGAAATATCACGAATGATTGGTGAATCATACTACAATCTTGGCAACTTCAATGAAGCCATCCCCTATCTTGAAGAATATCAGAAACAAACCCGACAGCGAATAAGCAGGGATGATTATTACCAACTGGGGTATGCTTATTATAAAGCAGGAGATTTTGAAAATGCCATTCCAAATTTTGAACGGGTTACCAATGCTGATGATGAACTTGCCCAGAATGCATTATATCACCTGGCTGATTCTTATCTGAAGACAGAACAAAAACGATCAGCGCGTAATGCTTTTCTTGCTGCACATCGCATGGAGTATGTGGAAGAGATCAGTCAAATATCATTGTTCAATTATGCAAAGCTTTCTTACGAGCTTTCTTTAAATCCGTTTAATGAAGCCATTATTTCATTTCAAAGATATATTGAAAAATATCCTGATTCCCCACGTCGTGAAGAAGCTTATACACACCTTATTGATCTCTACCTTACTACACGCAATTACAAAGATGCTCTTGCAAGTATTGAAGCAATTCCTATTAATACCCCGAGGTTACGCTCTGCGCACCAGAGAATAGCTTATTTCAGAGGTGTTGAACTATTTAATAACGGCGATTTTAATGCTGCCATAGAACATTTTGATAAATCACTCAAATATTCCGATAACAGCACGATCAGGGCACAAGCCCTTTTCTGGCAGGGAGAAGCACACTTTCGACTTGAACAATATAGTGATGCAATAGCTGTTTATAACCGGTTTCTTCTTGCACAGGGAGCTTTTAGCATTCCTGAATACAATCTTGCCAATTATACCATAGGTTATTCGCATTTTAAAAGAAAAGAATATCAGCAGGCAATAACATCATTCAGGAAGTTTATTACAGATCGTGAAATTTCACAAAGCTTACGAAACGACAGTTATTTAAGAATAGCAGACAGCTACTTCATTACCAAGAATTACTCTGCATCGCTTGATTTTTATGACCGGGCCATTGCATTGCAGGCATCTGATGCAGATTATGCAATTTTTCAAAAAGCACTGGTGCAGGGTGTAACAGGTAATTTCAACGGAAAAATACAAACCCTTCAGGGCTTATTGCAGCAGTATCCATCTTCAGGATTTGCAGTTGATGCAAGATATGAGTTAGCCAATACCTATGTAATACAGGATAACTCTAATATGGCTTTGCAATATTACAATGAAATAATCAACCGGTATCCGAATTCAAGTTATGTGAAAAGTGCAATGCTTAAATCTGGTTTAATATATTTTAATCTTAATCAGGATGAGCAGGCATTACAGGTTTTCAAACGTGTAATTGAGAAATATCCGGGTTCATCGGAATCGCAGGAAGCTTTAACAAGTATGCGAAATATTTATGTTGCTCTTGATCGTGTGGATGAATATGTGAATTTTTCACAGAACCTTGGCTTTGCTGATGTTACAGAAGCTCAACAAGATTCACTCAGTTACATTGCCGCCGAAAACCGATATATGCAGGGTGATTGCGAAAATGCGATCCGAAGTTTCGGAAATTACATTGAACGTTTCCCAAATGGTATTTTCGCTTTGAATGCTCAATTTTACAAAGCTGAATGTGAATTCAGGATGGATGAGCGGCAAAGGGCACTTTCCGGCTATGAGTATGTTCTTCAGCGGCCCAAATCAAAGTTTTCAGAAAACGCTGCCATAAGAGCTGCCCAGATCAACTTTGCCATGGGTCACTACGATGCATCTCTTCAGCATTATAAAACACTGGAAGAAATAGCTGATGTTCGAAGCAACAGGCTTGATGCACAAATCGGACAAATGCGGGCACTTAACAAACTGGAACGCACCAACGAAACTATTGAAGCAGCGCAAAAAGTTTTGCAGGCCGATAAACTGAGCCAGGAAGTTACCCAGGAAGCATATCTTTTGATTGCCAGAGCAGCCATGAAAAAAAATAACCTTGAACTTGCTGCAGAAAACTTCCGGGAAACCAATTCTGTTGCTGAGAATGTTCTGGCTGCTGAGGCAAAATACAACCTGGCTCTTATTGAATTTAAAAAAGGTAATTATGAAAAATGCGAAGAACTCATTTTCGATTACATAAATTACCTTACCCCCTACGAATACTGGCTGGCCAAAATATTTATCCTGTTGGCCGATAACTACCTGGAACTCGATAATGTATTCCAGGCCCGAAGCACATTGGAAAGCATTATTGAGAACTATGACGGTGACGATTTAAGATCAGAAGCCATTCAGAAACTCCGCGATATTGAAAGGCAGGAAAGGGAAAGAGATGATAAGGACGACTCTGATCCGCTTAAATTGATTTCAGCAACAAACCTAAAGAAAGCACAGAAATTTTTTAAACGCAGGGTTGAGTTTAGAATAATCATTAATCAGAAAAACAAAACAGAACATATATGCAAAAGATGGCATCCATATTACGTTTTTTATTTATCAGCCTGATTGTTTTAGCAGGACCTACAGGTAAAAAAATCCTTGCCCAGCAACTGGATTTTGATGAAATAAAAGTGATCGCTCCCTACGAGCCCACTATATCTGATGCTTTTAAAGCCAGTTTTAATCCACGGTTGGACGACACTTTAGAAATTGATATTGCTTTCGATTACAGTATCAATCCTGTTCAGGTACCCATCCGCTTTTCGCTGGATCCTTTAAGTCCGGCCCGTATGCGTGGCGAACCACTTCCCAAACTATACAATGGTTTTGTAAAAGCCGGAATAGGCAATTATACTACACCCTTCGGTGAAGTGTTTTATAACTCCCTCAGATCAAATGAATATGCCTATGGTATGAATTTAAAACACTTGTCATCAGCTGGAGGCATAGATGACTACGGTTATAGTGGTTTCGCTGATAATAAAATAAACTTTTACGGAAAAAGATTTTTACAAAACCATACGATCGAAGGTGATTTGAATTATGAACGAAATATGTTGCATTATTATGGATTCAAACGTGATGACTACCTTGCCGATACAACAATGCTTCGTTTTATTGATGAACTATCAAAGAACGACATCCGACAGGTTTTTCACTTTTTATCACCTTCTCTGAGCTTTAAGAGCAATTATACTTATGATACAAAACTCCAACACGATCTCAATTTGAATTACCATTATCTGACTGACAGATATGACGCTGCAGAACACAGACTGGGATTCGCAGCAAGGCTTGACCGTTCAATAGATAATGATCCGCTGGGTTTTGCTGATAATCAAAGTTTCCATATGGATATATCAGCAGATTACTTTCACAACACATCATTTACCGATACCCTTAATACAGGCCTGATCAGTTTAAGACCGGCATTGTCTGCTCAATTCAGAGATTTTCAGTTCCTGATTGGTGTTAATGCCTCTTTCCAACTTGATACAGTTAGCAAGGCAAGATTTTATCCCATAGCCGGAGCGCAGTTGAATCTGATCAACAATATATTAACGGCATATACCAACCTGAGTGGGGAGATGCAAAAGCAAACTTTACGAAATGTTAGCCTTACCAATCCGTTTATCAATACCAATAGTCCTCTGGCCTTTACAAATAAAAAGTTTGAATTAAAGGGGGGTATCAAAGGATCTATAAGCAGCTTTGCATCATATAATGTATCAGTAGCAACAAGCTCATGGGACAACTATGGCTTTTTTGTAACTGATACTTCCTTTGCACTTAATAACCGGTTCAATATTGTATATGATGACATGCGGTTGTTCAATTTCAGGGCCGAGCTGTTCAGTAATGTGGGTGAAAGGCTTAAAGTACGCACCGGTATCGATTATTTCGAATATACTACAGAAAACGAATTGGAAGCCTGGCATTTACCCACCCTGCAGATGGATTTATCAGTTGAGTATAACATACAGGATAAAATAATACTTAGTGCCGATGCCTTTGCACGAAACTCAGTATACGCAAGAGTATTTGATGAATCGGGAAATGCACAGAAAGAAGAGATCCATGGCTTCCATGTTGATGCAAACCTGGGAGTTGAATATCGCTATACCAAAATTCTTTCTGTATTTTTAAAACTTAACAATATTCAAAATCAACGGCTTGAAAAATGGTATAATTACCCATCACAGAGATTCAACTTTTTGGGGGGTGTTACCTATGCTTTTTAAAAAAATTAAAATCATTTCCATGATGAAAAAAAAGCCCTTTTTCAGGGCTTTTTTTTGTGCAAAAAATGCTATTTAAAATCTCATTATTCCGCTTCAAAACAGTTACTTTTCAACAAACTGTTAAAAACATTATAACGCACTGTAATACAATAATTAAAAATATGTTAAACTGTTAATAAATAGGTCGTTTTATAGGCTGTCTGAAGCCCTGAAACCACCAAAAAAGCTTATCTTTGTGGGTTATTAAGAACGTTTAAAATATGAGCTCAGACAAAAAAGAAAATATTGTAAAACAATTGAATTATGATGCCACCAGTATTCAGGTACTGGAAGGCCTTGAGGCGGTAAGAAAAAGACCCGCCATGTATATTGGCGATATCAGCTCCAGAGGTCTTCACCACCTTGTATATGAAGTACTTGACAACTCAATTGATGAAGCAATGGGAGGCCATTGCGACAAAATTGATTTAACAATCAATGAAGATGGTTCTATTACCGTACTTGATAATGGTCGAGGTATTCCTATCGATATACATGAAAAAGAAGGTCGTAGTGCACTTGAAGTGGTAATGACAGTGCTACATGCCGGCGGTAAATTCGATAAGGATTCTTATAAGGTTTCCGGAGGTTTGCACGGTGTGGGTGTAAGCTGTGTAAATGCACTTTCTGTTCAAATGAAAGTTACCGTTTACAGAAACAACGAAATATGGCAGCAGGAATACAGCAAGGGTAAACCATTATACCAGGTTAGACAGGTAAATGGAGAAACCACCCATAGGGGTACTGAAGTTACTTTTCTACCGGACGATACCATTTTAACAGAAACAAATTTTAGTTATACTATACTTACAAATAGGCTAAGAGAACTGGCTTTCCTTAACAAAGGTGTTACTTTAAGCATCACTGACAAAAGAGTTACCAACGAAGAAGGAGAGTTCCTTCATGAAGAATACCATTCAAAAGAAGGTTTGAAGGAATTCGTTCAATACATTGATGAAACCCGTGAGAAACTAATTGATGAGCCCATTTACATGGATGGAGAAAAAGCGGGTACACCTGTTGAAGTTGCCATGCAGTACAACTCATCGTTTGCAGAAAATGTGCAATCTTATGTCAACAACATCAACACCATTGAAGGTGGAACTCACCTTGCCGGTTTCAGAAGAGCTTTGACACGCACACTCAAGAGTTATGCTGATAAGTCAGGAATGCTTTCAAAACTTAAATTTGACATAAGCGGCGATGACTTCCGCGAAGGATTGTCAGCTGTTATATCGGTAAAAGTTGCTGAGCCCCAGTTTGAAGGACAAACAAAAACCAAACTTGGAAACTCAGAAGTAGCAGGAGCAGTAGACCAGGCGGTTAGTGAAATGCTTACTTATTATTTAGAAGAGCACCCCAGGGAGGCCAAAACCATCGTTAACAAGGTGATTCTTGCAGCAACTGCACGTCATGCTGCACGAAAAGCAAGAGAGCTTATACAACGAAAAAGTGTACTGAGTTCAAGCGGACTTCCGGGTAAACTTTCTGATTGTTCTGAAAAGAATCCCGAACTCTGTGAGATATATCTTGTTGAGGGTGATTCAGCGGGTGGTACGGCCAAGCAAGGTCGCGACAGGAAATTTCAGGCCATTTTGCCACTCAGGGGAAAAATACTTAATGTAGAAAAGGCAATGCCCCATAAAATCTTTGAAAATGAAGAGATTAAAACCATTTTCACAGCTTTGGGCGTAACTATCGGAACTGATGAAGATTCTAAAGCACTTAACCTTGAAAAACTTCGATACCACAAGATCATTATCATGACCGATGCCGATGTGGATGGTAGCCACATTGCAACCCTTATTCTTACCTTCTTTTTCAGATATATGAGAGAGCTTATCGAAAAGGGCTGCGTATACATTGCCACCCCTCCACTCTATTTGGTTAAAAAAGGTCGTGAAGAGGTATATGCCTGGTCTGATGACGAAAGAAGAGCTGTCATTGCCCGGATGAGTCCAAATGGCAAGGATTCAAATGTAAACTTCCAGCGCTATAAGGGTTTGGGTGAGATGAATGCTGAACAACTCTGGGAAACTACTATGAATCCGGAGTACAGAAAGTTGCGTCAGGTGGATATTGTTAATGCCGCTGAAGCCAACCGTACCTTTTCAATGTTAATGGGTGATGAAGTACCTCCCCGCCGGGAATTCATTGAGAAGAATGCTAAATATGCCAAGATAGATGCTTAAAAAATACTAACGCTTTTTACAGTTACTGATTCTGCAATTAAATAAAAGACACTGACCCTGTTGTTATGGTTCAGTGTCTTTTTTCATATTAATTCCTGCAACTCACCAAAGGATAGAGTTTTTAAGAGATTGTCCTGCCTGATAAGCAGATTTGCAATCTTTGATTTTTTGTGCTGTAGCTTAAGGATTTTTTCTTCAACCGTATTGCGTGTAATGAACTTGTAAACAATTACATTTTTATCCTGCCCAATACGATGCGCACGATTTATGGCCTGTTTTTCCACTGCCGGGTTCCACCATGGATCGAGCATAAAAACATAACCTGCACTGGTTAGGTTGAGCCCTACCCCACCTGCCTTTAATGAAATAAGGAAAAGTCTGTTGTCTTTTTCCTGCTGAAAATTACCTATTACCTGTTGGCGGTCTTTTTCTGATACATTACCTGTAAGCAGGCTGAATTTATATCCTGATTGTTGAAAATAATCGCGAAATAAATTAAGGTGTTTTACAAACTGGGAAAAAATCAGAACCTTATGATCTTCCGCCATCAGGTTTTCTATACTGCGAATAATTTCTGTGTATTTACCGGAAAGATCGTTATAATCCTGATCAACAATAGCAGGGTGGTTGGCTATTAGCCGGAGTTTTGTCAGACCACTGAGAACTATAAATCTTGACTTATCGGGACCTTTATCATCTAATCCCTTAAGTATTGAGTTCCTGATCTCCGATTTCCGGGTTTCATAATATTTTTCCTGCTCCGGCGTCATTTCACAGTAATGAACTTTTTCAATAAGCTCTGGAAGCTCTTTTGCTACCTGTTGTTTGGTTCTGCGAAGTACAAAGGGTTGTATCAGTTTTTGCAATTTATCGCTGATCCGGTTATCCTGCTTTTTCTCAATGGGATTCACAAATTCATTTTTGAAGAAACTCAAACTTCCAAGCATTCCCGGGTTTAAAAAGGAAAACTGCGACCACAAGTCAGTAAGAGAGTTCTCAACAGGGGTACCTGATAAAACCAGCCGGTGCTCGCTGCGCAGTTTCTTAATTGCCGAAAAGATCTTTGATGATGCATTTTTAATGATCTGACTCTCATCAAGTATAACATAGTTAAAATGATATTTTTGTAACATCTCAATATCATTTCTTACAGTACCGTAGGTTGTAAGTACAATTTGATAACCGGAAAAGGCCGCTGTATTTGCAGGACGCGATATACCGATATGCTGAAAAACTTTTAAACCGGGCGAAAATCTTTTTATCTCTTCCATCCAGTTATGCACCAGCGATAAAGGCATTATTATGAGAGAACAGTTTTTTTGGGATAGTTGATTATTACCACCATCAGTATCATCAAATAAATCAAGTTGCATACCTGGCGAAGATATATTTTGTTGTACCGGGTAAAATGCACCTTCAGGTTGTTTATCATGAAAATATGTATCAGTCAATATAGCAAGGGTCTGTAAAGTTTTCCCCAAGCCCATATCATCGGCCAGGCAGCCCCCCAGTTTATTTTTTCTCAAAAAAACCATCCAGTTATATCCGTGTATCTGGTAGGGCCGCATTTCCACATTTTTCAATGCCGGTAAAACCTGATCTTCTGTTAAGGAAAAATCGCTGAATGCCGGAAGTTTAATTCCGGTTTCTTCTAAGTCTGCAAGAAAAGGATAGTGATGTTTTTTTATTTGTAAATGGTTTCCTTTTTTTTGAGAAAACCGCATCACATCCTGAAAAGTACTCATCCACTCTTCAGGAATAAGCGCAATGGTTCCGTCGGGCATGATATATTCCCTGTTTCCCTGTAAAATGTTTTCTCTGAGACTGATAAATGGCACTTCAACATTGCCGAACCGAACAGTTCCACCCAAATCAAACCAGTCATTGTTTTCTTCGGGTTCAAGATTTAAATGTGAAACTCCCGAAAAATATTTTTTCTCAGAAATTTCTTTTTCCAGAATGAAGCCTAAATTGGTTAGGGTGCTATGGTTTTCATTGAGCCAATCAATCAGGAAATGGATCTTCTTTTGTTTGTTTTGGGGTGGTACACCATTGGCTTTGTCTGCGACACAAATGTCGAGATAAGGACCTTCTTTTAAGCTTAAGCCCAGCTTTACCAGCAGTTGGGCCATTTCCTTTTCATGATCAATATTTCTTATAAGTTTCAAAAAGTGGAAATCAGGCCAGTTTTCAATAAATCTCACATCTGATTTTACCTCGTCGCCATAATAATAATGCATGTTTTTCCCGTAAGAAAAGCCCAAAGAAAACATGATCTCTCCCTGCCAGTGTTCATCAACCTTTAATACAGGTATTGGTTTTTCAGTATTTACATCAACATCGAAGCCCTTATTGATAAAAGAGTGGTGTAGAATACTTTTCTGAACAAATTTCTGATAAAACTGCTTTTCTGAGGCTGCAGGGACTTCAATATATTCCTTGCGAAAAAATGGTTCCAGTTTTTTCCCATCCCATCCGGGCTGAAAACGATATATCTCATTGTCAAGTAAAAGTATACAGGGTTTTGTCGTTATAAGCTGCGCTTGTTTATCGTATAAATATAACAACCTGTCTTTGTGGGTTATTTGAAGTTTGTAATGTGTTTTGTTTTCAAGTTTTTCAAAATGAAAACATGTTTCAACCGGCTGTTTGTGCAGTATTATTGGCTTTTCTCTTATTCTTTCGTTTTGACTACCCTTGAAAAATAAAGGGATATTTTTTTCCGACATTAGAGATATAGCCTCAAAAATAATCCTGTCAATAAACGGCCGGATATGTCTTATAACATAATCATGATCCAGATTTTCGTAAAAAGAGAGTGTCCTTTTGTGTGACGGGTTAAAACGTTTTTGAAGTTGCTGGTCGCTGTATTTATCCAGAATATCTGTTAAAGTAAGTTTATCCGGGTCAGTTTCGGTAAAATGATCCCAGAGGGTATTTTTTGAGACTTTTTTAAAATCGTAACCGAATTGCCCTTTATTACTTTGGCTTACGGCAAAAGATTCAATAAGAAAGCCCAGTACAGGATGATCTGTAAGGGAAAAAGTAAGTATTTTTTTACCAAAGTTATCACTCATTTTTCTGAAACAGCGAGTCGTTTAAATCATTATTGTTTCCAAACTAACAAAAATACATGATTTAGAAATTCTATCCTTCAGAAATAGAATAAAAAAACCCGGTCAATGATATGACCAGGTTTAAAGGCTATTATTATTTTGAGAATATGATTACTGTTTTATCCAGCTCACAATTTCTTCTGATAAAGGGTTGTGCCTGGGAGGAAAATACTTTACAAGGTTTCCTTCCTCATCAATGAGATATTTTTGAAAATTCCATGCAACATCAGAGTCCATCACTCCATTTTCATCTATTTGAGTAAGCCATTGATAAAGCGGATGCATATCATTTCCTTTCACTGATATTTTAGACATCATAGGGAAAGTTACACCATAATTTTCTTCACAAAAAGTAATGATCTCATCTTCGGTACCCGGCTCCTGATTCATAAAATTATTGGCAGGAAAACCAATAACTATAAAATTTTCAGAAGAATATGTACGGTAAAGCTCTTCCAATCCCTCATACTGTGGGGTTAAACCACATTTTGAAGCGGTATTTACAACCAATACCTTTTTCCCTTTTAATTGGGCGAGATCATATGAATCACCATAAATATCAACCACTTTAAAGTCGTGAAAAGACTTGCTTTTACCGGCATTAAGCGGATTGACAAAAAATAATGTTATAATAATTGCTATAAAAGCCGGAAGAAATCTGAATTGAATTGTCTGCATATCATAAATATTTAAGTTAATAATCCAGTAATACAATAGTGGACTTTTTATTAATTTATAAAACAATACAATAACACCATGTTGTCTCAAATGTTCGCGTTGATTTCTATTATAGCGTTTTAATTACTTAAAATTTATCTTTGCATGGTGCGAACATCTTTTGCAGTTGCATTAAAAAAAACAATAGAACAAAATTTTAAACCACAAATTATTTTGATTGTACATCCGGAATTTTATATCACGGCCCTTGGTGCTGCAATTGCAGCAGGCGATGCCATTATGAAAATATATTCTCAGAAATTTGATGTAGAATTAAAAACTGATGGTTCTCCCCTTACCCTTGCCGATCGGCAGGCCAATAAAATTATTGCTGATATGCTTGCCTTTACCGGTATACCTGTAATAAGTGAAGAAAAACCTATACCACCTTTTGAAGAAAGAAAGAATTTTGCATATTTCTGGTTGGTTGATCCACTTGACGGAACCAAAGAATTCATTAAACGTAATGATGAGTTTACAGTTAATATAGCTCTTATCCGCAATAATTATCCTGTATTTGGTGTATTAACGGTACCGGCTCTTAATTACGGATATATCGGATCAATAGAATATGGTGCATATAAAATGAGTAATCTTACAACGGTAAATAAAAATATTAAAAATTGCCATGCAGATTTTGAATCACTGGTTAATGATTTTGAAGAACTGAATCCTGTGGTTCCTGAAAAGCATCGAATAATTGTTTCAAGTCGTTCGCATTACAACTCAGTAAATGATGAAATTATCAGAAAACTATTTGATGATCCGCAAGAACTGAAGACCATAAAAGCAGGAAGTGCGTTGAAATTTGGTTTTCTGGCCGAAGGAAAAGCACATTTTTATTTACGTAACGACTTTATTAATGAGTGGGACACTGCCGCAGGTCATGCATTGCTGAATGCTGCAGGTGGTCATTTGCTCACCTGGCCTGCCGGCGAACTTATGCTATATAATAAGAAAGAAATGCGTAATCCCGGTTTTGTAGCCTGTGCTAATAAAGAAATTTTAGAACTTCTTAAAGCTAAATTTACGCTTTAAGTAAGGATAGGAAAATACTGAAATTAAAATTATTAGCGTTCCTAAATAAAAGCCACCTGACATTTTTTCCGATTCGCCGAAAATAAGAAAAGCCAGAAAGATACCGTATACCGGTTCAAGATTAACTGCCAGCACAACAGTATATGCGCTCAGCTCTTTCATGATTTCAACGATGGCTGCAAAAGCATAAGATGTGCAAAGGAAGCTTAAAATCAATATCCAGATAAGATCCATTCTTGTCATTTCATGTATACCCAGATAAGTTATTCCGGTGGCGAGTATAAAAATGCTGATACCTAAAAAACCGCCTGTCATTTCATATAAACTGATAAGTGCCGGATTCCATCTGCGGCTAATATTTCGGTTCAGAACAACAAACAATCCATTTAAAAAAGCAGAAAGAAGTGAAAATAAAATTCCTTCAACATACTGTGTTTCAAACTGAAATATCAGGTAAATACCCAGTATTATAACAAAGCCGATAATCACTTCAAGCCAAAGTACTTTTCGCTTTTGAAGAAAAGGTTCAAGAAAACTGGTAAAAAGAGTAGTTGATGCAAAAACACCTAAAGTTACTGATACATTTGATACTTTGATTGCATGAAAAAAAGTAATCCAGTGCAAAGCTACAAGCAACCCTATGCTAAACAGATGCAGCTGTTGCCTAAAGCTTATAATTACTTTTTGTCCTTTTATTTTTAAGTAAACAAGTAAACCGAGCGCTGCAAAAAACATTCTCAACCAAACGAGTGGAATGGCATCAATAGTAATTATATTTCCAAGTATGGCAGTAAAACCAAGCAGGATAACGATAAAATGCAGATGGGCGTAATGCCCGAAATGTTTTATATCAGTCATTTTTTTTTCTGAAAAAGCTATCTATAGCATCAATGGCAGTCTGTAACCTTTTTTCACCATTTCCTGAAATCACCTTGTATGGGAATCCATATTGCTCGAGTTCATTCCTGTACCAGTTAAAAAAGAACTGTCTTTGATCAGGATGCTCCCTTTGCTTATCATATTCCCAGGGAAGGTCAATATTACATAAGAGAAACAAATCATAACGATTGTTTTTTATCTTCTCCAATATCCATGGGTGACACTCTTTATACCTATGCATACTCCATATCCTGGTTACGATCAGTTCAGTATCACAAATCAGGTAATCATTGGCATACAAAGCTGATTTTTTTTCCTGCTCTATCTGATTTTGGGCAATGATAAGAATATCATTCTGAGTGTAATCTCTGTCGAGCTTATCAATATACTTTCGGGCAAATTCAGGCACATAAACGGTATTATAGTGTGCTGCCAGTTTATTTGATAATTCGGATTTACCGGTAGATTCAGGTCCTGTAACCGCAATTTTTTTTACCACTTTCGTTTTATCAGGTTAATCTTTAAGAAAAGCATTGATCACTTTCATTACAAAAACACTTTTCCCGTGCTTCTTAAATGAATTCTCAATCTCATCTGTCAGTACACTCATTATTTGCCGGTACTCTCCAAAAATCTGTGTGCTCATGCCGTTTACCTCTACCGAAAGATCATCGTAGTTTTGGATACTTTCAATAAAACTTTTGATATCGGGAATAAATTCTCTTCCCAAAGGATACATACTTATTTCTACCGAAGCTTTCATGATAAGACTAAATTATAATTCGTAAATAATACAATGTAAATTGCAGATAATTTGAAAAATATACCTTGCAAAGATAGAATATAGATTTTTGAATGAACCAGGAAACATTCAAAAAAGAAAATATTCCGGAAATAAAATCGGAATGTAGGCAAAAAATTCAGATACATTATTTTGTTATATTTGTCCTGTAAGTAAAAACAAAGCCAATGAATCCGATACAGGCCAGAGGTAATAATGTAGGAATATTG
>JBHEOF010000029.1:0-348 GCA_046261715.1 Bacteroidales bacterium | reverse complement strand
CACAACCCGCCTGTATGGCTTTGATTTACGAATATTCGCTGCTACAACTCTCATGAGAAGGATTTCAGCTTTTATGGCAGAGCAAAACCTTAAAGATGTTGATAACCTTGCTGCCAGGCTTGAAAATGATAAAAGTTTTTTCCCGGTATTTCAGAAGCAGTTGATAGTACCATGTACTGAGCTTTTTCGTGATCCTGCATTTTGGCGAAGCTTTCGAGACGATGTTATTCCTTTACTGGAAAATCAGACGGACAAAATTAAAATATGGGTTCCGGGATGTTCATCCGGTGAAGAAGCCATTAGTACGGTCCTGATGTTTCATGAAAAAAATCTCCATAACCAAACTGA
>JBHEOF010000028.1:38335-38627 GCA_046261715.1 Bacteroidales bacterium | reverse complement strand
GCCTTTAACTGTCAGTTCATCTTCTTCATCGTCTGTAAGGATTAACCCTTCATTAAGTTTATGGGTATTTAAAGCCTCAAGAAGACCATCAAGCTCCCTTTTTTTTGTTTCCGGGTTATATATTGACCAGCTAACCTGTATGGCTTGAACAATGCGGTTCTTCTCCTTAACAAGGAAATCATATTCATGCTTTTGTGAATGATAATATATTTCTTTCCCTCTGCGTTTCAACTCAATAAAAACAAGATTTTCAAGCAGCCTTCCATTATCCTCGGAATGGTGAAAACCCAAT
>JBHEOF010000028.1:0-38314 GCA_046261715.1 Bacteroidales bacterium | reverse complement strand
CCACCAAACCAGAGTACAGCAATAATTATTGCATAATACATGGCATATCTTAAGGGTTGCTTCCATTGTAAACCTATCTTCTGTATAGCAAATTGCTCTTGTCTACCAGACCATTCACAAATTAAAAATATAATAATTCTATCTATGAAAGCAATATGAAGAAAACTGGGTTTTTTGGCGGTTTATCTCAATAACCTTTACTCGTCTGACGAGTTGGGTATATGTTCCAACTGACCGCTTTAATCTAATTCAAACAGATGAAACTTAGCAATTGATGAGATCTCTGGATCCTCTATATTTCTTAATAAGCAATATAGGGTATTATTATTTTGATCTACATGCAATGCATTTAATTCCGAATGTATTTCGTAAACATTTTTAAGATCACCATTCCAATCAAATTCAAATAGTTGTAAAGGCATATCAGCTTCTACCCATTCTTCTAATGGCGCTCCAACTCTTACGATAAAACAAGATTTAGAATTACCAAAAATGTACCTGAAAAAGTCAGGGCTTTTATGGTAGTCAACAGCATCAAGATGATCCGCAAGTAAAGGCATTTTAATTTCAGAAAAATACCATTCTTTCAGAAGTTCTCCCTGGCTATTGTAAAAGAATACCTGGTCAAAATAGCTTGATGCGAAAAAAATGTATTCCGAGTTCGAATATAATTTTCCCCTGTAAACTGCTTGTTCAAACCTTTCTTCCATGGCAAATCTATTGGGTATAGTTACCCATTTCTTGTTTCTCGTTTCGAGATCAAAAATAAAAAACAGGCCCTGAGCTTTTTGTCCGGAAGGTATGGGGAGGCCAATGATATTACCATTTGAAAGAGTGTTTAACTCATGAGTGGAGGTTAATTCCAATGGCATGAGTTCAGCGACAATTGCATCAGAAATATTTGCTCCGCTGGCTATGGCTCCAAAATCAATGTGTTTTATCTGGTAAAGATTTATGTCATAGACAGAAAAAAAGGAATGATTATCAGAGCCCTCTAAATAATTAAAGGGTAGTGGAAATGTAAACTCATGGTGAGCCCTGCCTTCTTTTCCAAACTTAAAAAGCAATTCCAGGTTATCCTTGTGATATACATGAAAGTAAAGGGTATCGAAAAGAGGACTAAAAATCAAAAGAGAATCCACAATAAAAGAAAATGTATAACCTGTATTGGGTACTTCAATAACTTTTTCGGGTTCTAAAAGCCTTATAGGTTGATATTCGGTGATTTCACGTTGTGTTTCGGTTGTGCACGTCCAGAATAAGGCACATGCCAATAGGGAAATGATTGATTTAAAAAAGATAATACGTGTTTTCATCTTTTTATATTTTTTGTTAATAACTGTTAATACAAGCCAAATATAAGTATATTTTTTAAGGGAAGGTAAAATCAAAATTCAGAAAGTTTCTAAATATATTGGGTATGTTTTTTAGGGGGGTCATCGATGAACATAAAGTGGTTTTTCAACGCATAATGGTTACTCGTCTGACGACTGGGAGTCGTCTGACGAGTTGACGAGTTTAGGAAACACTTGCAGTTACCGCGCAATGCTTACTCGTCTGACGAGTTGGAGTATCAAACGCAAAAATTGAATTTTAACCGAAAATTAGTGAAAAGAAAAGTATTATTAATATGCCCATTTAAGCAAAATAGCTCCCCATGTAAATCCACCTCCAAAAGCAGCAAGTATAATATTGTCTCCTTTTTTCAGTTGGTTTTCCCACTCCCATAAACAAAGAGGTATGGTAGCATTGGTTGTATTTCCATATTTCTGAATATTAACCGTTACCTTCTCCATGGGTACGCCACTTCTGCGGGAAAATGCTTCAATAATACGCATATTGGCCTGATGGGGCACAAGCCAGGCTACATCTTCAGAAGAAAGGTTATTCCTGTTCATGACATCAAGAGCCACATCAGCCATATTTTTAACAGCAAATTTAAAAACAGCCTGCCCTTCCTGGTACACATAATGCTCGCGGGCATCAATATTTTCATGGGTGGGAGGATAGGCAGAGCCCCCCGCTTTCATATGCAAATGCACATGGCCACAACCATCTGACTGAAATACATGATCCATTACACCAACATCCTCTGTTGTAGGTTCAAGCAATACAGCAGCGGCACCATCTCCAAAAATTACGCAGGTTTGACGATCGGTATAATCAACGATGGATGACATTTTATCGGCACCCACAACCACAACTTTTTTATATCTGCCCGATTCAACATACTGAGCAGCAGTCACCAGGGTATAGATAAACCCTGAGCAGGCAGCATTGGTATCAAAACTAAAAGCATTTTTTATTCCTACTTTGTGACTTATCAGGTTGGCAGTTGCCGGAAATTTCATATCCGGTGTAACCGTTGAGCAGATCAACAGGTCGACTTCATCGGGTGAGATACCGCGTTTTTCAAGCAATCCCTTAACAGCTTCTGCAGCCATAACCGATGTTCCCTTACCCTCACCCCTGAGAATTCTTCTCTCCTTAATTCCGGTTCGTGTAGTTATCCATTCATCAGTGGTATCTACCATCGTTTCAAGTTCTGCATTGGTAAGAACATAGTCCGGAACAAAACCATGGATTGATGTAACTGCAGCCCTGATTTTAGTCATAATAAACCTGTATAATTAGAAAAATATCGGAGATAAATTTATTTGAAGTACTAAATATTTTTGGATTGAGTGTATCGGTTTAAAGCATCGGATATTTTTTCTGCTACATTCGCTTCATGCACATCTTTTGAAAGAATTACGATATTTTTGACCGCTATATCATTAGAAATACCATGACCAATTATAACTGTACTATTTACACCCAGTATAGGAGTACCTCCATAATTTTCATAGTTCATACGGTCAAAAAACTCATCATTAATTCCCCTTTTCTTAACCAGACGGTACATTGATTCTGCCTGTTTCAAAACAATATTACCTGTAAAACCATCACAAACAATAACATCAGCCTTATCATTAAACAAATCACGGCTTTCAATATTTCCAATAAAATTGTAATCCTGGGTTTCTTTCATCAACCGGAAGGCTGATTGACTCAACAGGTTGCCTTTCTCTTCTTCTTCACCAATATTAAGAAGACCTACTTTGGGATTTTCAATACCAAAAACGAACTGTGCATATATAGAACCAAGCAACCCAAATTGATAAAGGACATCAGGCTTACTGTCGGGGTTGGTTCCTACATCAATCAAAACACCTACTCCTCCATTTTCTTTGGGAAGAACTGAAGTTGTGGCAGGGCGGATAATACCCTGAACTACATTTACACTATACACCGACCCTACCAGCATGGCGCCCGTATTTCCGGCACTGGCAAAAGAATCTATCTGACCGGCTTTAAGTAAACGAAAACCTTTACTTATACTTGAGTCGGGTTTTTGCGTAAACGCTTTGGTAGGTTGTTCACCCATAGAAATAACATCAGATGCATGCACTATGTCAAACAGCGATGCATCTGAGTGAAGTTCTTTAAGCTTATCCCGAATTATGCTTTCCTGGCCAACCAATACAATACGGTCGGATTGTGGTAGTTCTTTCTGAGCAAGTATAGCTCCTTTTAAAATACTGTCGGGGGCATAATCGCCACCCATTACGTCTAAGCCGATTTTCATAGGAGTCTGTTTAGTGAGCTGGAAAGATCTCACGTAACTTAATCATTCAACCTTACACGGCGGCAGACTTCTCAATTGCCATCTGTCCTCTGTAAAAACCACACTCAGGGCATACTCTGTGCATAAGCTTCATTGAACCACAATTTGAACACGTTGACAAAGCAGGTTCAGTTGCTTTATAATGGGTACGTCTTTTATCTCTGCGGGTTTTAGAGATTCTACTTTTTGGATGTGCCATAATCTAAGCAAATATTAAATTATTCAATGTTAATTAAATTTCAGATTTTTTAAGGCATCCCAGCGTGAATCAGCGGGTTTGCTATCTTTTTCTTTGTCACTTTCTTTGTTTTTACCGATAGTAAGATATTTATCCAGTTGCTCAATAATTTTCGGATCACAATTATCTTCTTTTTTCTTACCTCCCGGGTGTACTCTTTTTGCCGGAAGCCCTAATATGACAAACTCAAAAAGATATTGAGAAATATCAAGATGGCTTTCTGTTGAAGGAATGATAATAACATCATCACTTTGTTCCTCATACTTTTCGCCAAATTTGATATACAGCATTTTATGAACATCCAGCTCCTGCCAGTAATCTTCCATGCACCTGTCGCAGCCTAACTCAACCTTTCCATCGATAAAAAATTCCAGATCAAACATGTTATTCTTCTTGTAAAGAATAACTCGGGCATTAAGTCCGGCATGGGTTATTTCAGAGCCACTGAAACATGCAAAAAAATCATCATTCAGTTCGAATAAAAATTCATGAATCCCGGTGGGAAGACCTACAAATGCTATATCAAATGGCTTCAAAGCTTTCAAAGTACTATCCTGTTTTTCAAAGGCTGCAAAGATACAACTTCTCAAGAAAAATAAAAAATTTATTCGCATTTAACAAACCTGCCCCTTAACAGTGGATTCAGAAACTTCTTGGTATTCTGATAACCTTACTTAAAGGCCTTTTCGAGTAATGCATCACCTTCTGCACGAAGACGATCGAAGTACTCAGGCACATCTTTACCGGTGAGTTGATCAACATAAAGTTTTGCAAGGTATTGTGCCAGCATAAACCCCTGGCCGCGAAGCCCAAGGAATAGACCTTTTTCCACATCAATAATCATTCTGGGTTCAATATAATAGCCGGCCCATAATGCCTGAAATCCTACTGCTGATATGCGGGGGATCCAGTCTACAAAAATTTCTGAAACAATCTCAGCAAAATCTCTGGAATTAATCTTTACATCCTTTTCAGTTTCAATGGGTTCAACAGCCGGGGAAGCACAACCGATGATCTGTCCTGTTTCGCCGAGCTGCTGCCCGTAAACAGCAGTAAATCCTTTATAATTTCTGCGATCAATGAGCATATCCAAAGGTCTCCCGTTATTACCCAGCATAGGCAATCTTCGTGTAATAAAGGCCTGGTGTTTTACCGGATACAAGCCGGTTTCGATACCCAGTATTCTGGCAAATTTATCTCCTTCGGCACCCAAAGCATTGATAAATACCGGTGTATGGTACTCAACATATTCGCCATCATGGGTTTTTATGATCAGTTTAAAAATATCACCATTCTTCTCAACATCAATAAGACGGGTATCTTCAAGCATGGTACCTCCTGCCTCCACTCCGATTTTACGCAAAGCATCAATAACCTTTCCGGGTGTTGCCTGCCAGCATTCACTGGTTTTCAGGGCTGCCATATACTTATCATTTGAATCATTGAAATAGGGTGAAATCTCAGATTTGAATTCAGAAGGTTTCAACATTTCAGCCTTTTGCCATGCCATTGATTCTTCAAGGGCTTTGTACATCGTCTCGTCATGAGCAAAGGTTATATAATTGATTAGCCTGAAATCGATATCAAACTTATGAGATAGCTTTTCAAATATCTCAAGGTTATGCCTGGCAATATCTGTTAACTCAGGCAAACTGAATACCGGTCGTCCTCCGGCGATATTTCGCCACGACCCACCGAAACCATAATTTATCATGGTTGGCTCATAACCTGCTTCTGAAAGAAACCTGAACAATGAGCTACCACCGATTCCACCACCAGCCACAAAAGATTTTACCTGAACCACTCGTCTTTTGCTTGCATTCGCATGTGTGTTAACCCTGTCATGGATATCAGCAGGATATAGCTCACCAAAACTGATCTGGTTTGACATGGGTGCCCGTGGAGTACTCCCTCCTATTAAACGTATTCCTTTGGGTCGGAGGTTTTGTTTCAAACGCTGAATACATCTTTTTCCACGGCATGGCCCCATGCCCAGGTGAGTAGTATGTTTTACTTCCTCAACTGAAATAAATTTACGATCGCCTATGATTCTCATCACCTCATCAAATTCTACATCATCGCAATGGCACATAAACATATCCGACATGAAAGATTCCTTATGGGGCTTCAATTCAAGTTTTTCCGGATAATCATGTTTAATGATAAACCCACGTACATTTAACTTATCTTCATATTTCATTCCCTCCGATTTGATTCTCGCAACATGGGTAAGGTTTTTCTTGCGCAGTACCTTCTGTATAATACCTTCTCCAAGGATATTGGCATCATTATCCACAAGAAAAACTTCTTCTCCTTCATTCATATCAAATTCAATGGGTAAGAAAAATGTGCCCTTTTCAATATTGTAACCAAAAATTGCCAGCCCGGGACACTGATAAACACAATCCATGCAACCCACACATTTTTCGTAATCAATCTGTGGAATTGTACTCGTAGATGATTTTGTAATGGCACCGTAAGGGCATGCAAATGCACAAGGATTACATGCAAATCCGTAAAGACAATCAATGATAACAAACGGTTTTTTCATCCTGTCGGGCTCAGGCATGTAAGGTTTACCCATAACCTTGACCGGATGCTGTTGTGAGTCTATATATTCTTTCGATACAAGCAAATAATCATCATAGTTGTATGGTTGCATAATGGCATCAAGAATTTCGTATGCCACCTGCTTTCCCCTGAGCACAGCGCTGGTACCTTCGCCAATGCGGACAGCATCACCGGCGCCCCAGCATCGCCTGCCAAACATTTCTCTTCCCTTTATAAGCAATGCATCATCGGGCATTAATCCGGTACAAATATTTATAGCGTCAATCCCATCAATCAGCTTCTCTGTAGCGGGTATAGCTTTGAAATTTTCTGCTTGTGCAACCACAGCAGCTTTAATACCATCGCCTTTATCATTGGGGATGGCTTCAAGAATTAAATGAGAAAGCAGAACAGGAATGCCAAGCCTGCGAACCCGGTTGGCCTGCACAGGAAAACCACCTTCGTGTGACTGGGCTTCAATGATCGCCTTTACTTTCGCTCCTGCCTGAGTAAGCTGATAACTCGTAAGGTAACCAATATTTCCTGCACCCACTGTCAGGATATTTCTACCGAGTAAAGTCAGCTCGGTATTCATCATTTTCTGAATCACGGCAGCAGTGTAAACTCCTGGAAGATCGTCATTATGGAAAGTGGGAAGAAAAGGCACAGCACCGGACGCAACAACAAAATATTCGCAGTCAATGTAATATATTTCCTGGGACTTAAAGTTTTTAACAGCAACCCTGTTTTTTTCAAATATATCCCATACTGTAGAATCGAGCATTATGCCTTCGTGATTATCACCTGCAAGCATTTTGGATATTTCAAAACCACGCAATCCACCATATTTTTTCTCCTTTTCAAAAAAGAAAAACTGGTGGGTTTGCATGTTAAACTGGCCACCTATCTCAGCATTACTATCTACAACAATATTGCTAATACCATGCTGATTAAGTATTTCGCGGGTTGCCAGACCAGCAGGTCCTGCTCCTATAATAACTACCTGGGTTTTATAAACATTCACCGGCGTTGACTTTCTGAAATCAGTTGCATCGGCAACATAATCATGCGGAATTTCTTCAACGGTTTTAATACCATCTGCCAGGGTAATACAGATTCTTTTTACCTCGCCATCAACAAGCATTTCGCAAGCCCCACACTTACCTATTCCGCACTCAAGACTGCGGCTACGGTTTTTTAAACTATGACTGTGAATTGGGTAACCGGCCTGGTGCAATGCTGCGGCAATGGTAAATCCCTTTTCTCCTGTTACTTTTGCTCCATTGTATTGAAATTCAGTTTTTTCAGTTTCCGGTATTTGAATGATTGGATGTTGAGATATTTTGTGCATCGGAAATTTTTATTATTTTGTGTGCAGTTATGGCAGCTTTATGATATTTTCAATCAGTAAAAGTTGCCAGTTGGCCTGATTAATAAGGATTTTGCAAGCAAAGGTAATTTTTTTAAAAGATTTAAATTCCTGATTTTATCAATTTATAATCATTCTAAATTTCAGTACTTTAATACTATCGGAATCGATTGCAGGATTGACTATGAAATAGCTTATTTTTACAAAAAATATAATACAAAAAACCTTGCGTCAAAATGAAAAAAATAATTTACATTTTCGGAATTTTTATAGTTATTGGCGGACTTGCATTTATCACTTTGAATACTTTTACAAGTATTTCAACTAAATCCGGCAATCAAATATCATTAAGCAACACAAACCAAAACTTTGATTCAGAAGACATGATTCAATTACCCGACCCCTCAACCGATGGCAATGTTAGTCTGGAAAAAGCATTAACACTTCGCCGATCTGTAAGAAATTACGCAAATGAGGCACTTTCTCTTGCAGATCTTTCACAACTTTTATGGAGCGCACAGGGCATAACAAATGAGCGTGGATTCAGAACAGCACCATCTGCCGGTGCCACCTTCCCTCTTGAGCTGTTTGTGGTTGTAAACAACATAGAGGGGTTGTCAAAAGGTGTATATCATTATTCTCCGTTTGAAAATACTCTGGAAGTAATCCACCTTAAAGATATTTCGGCTGACTTGATGCGCGCATCTCATAGCCAGTCAATGATAACAGAATCAGCTGCAGTACTGGTCTTTGGTGCAATTTTTGAAAGAACCACCGATCGATACGGTGAAAGAGGCATCAGGTACGTGCATAATGAAATTGGGCATGCATCGCAAAATGTACACTTGCAGGCAGCAGCAATGGATCTGGGAACGGTAGTTATCGGTGCTTACCGCGATGAAGCAGTGGAAGAAATACTTGGCCTCGACCCCGACATAAGAATATTATACATGATGCCTGCAGGTAAGCTTAAGTAATGTAATTGTGAGAAAGAGTTCTTTTACAGATCGTATTTTACTCCCATAAACAGTGAATAAGTATAAGGATAGGTATCCCTTGTAAGATTACGAAACTGACCCATTGAAGTTAAGAACATTGTAAAGGTAGGTTCAAGAGAAATCCTTATACGATCGCTTACAGGATAGTCGAATGAAACACCGCTTATACCTGACCAGCTTATTGGGCTTACCCCTGTACTTTCACCAATTGACCGGGTATATGCACTTCCCTGGAGATAAACATTATTTGTCAACAGAAAATTGGCTGCAATCCCGGATTTCACAGAAACAGAAAGCAACCGGTCGACAAGCAGATAACGGAAAATAACCGGTACTTCCAAATAGCCAAAATGTTGAATAAGACCTGAACTTGTTTTGTTCAGCAGATTTACATTACTCTCATCATAACTACCCTTAAGTGTGAAAATCCTTGATGAAGTAATATCAGCAAAATAAAAACTCTGATCGGTAAAATTAATAGCCCCCATAGAAGTACTCATGCTTTGGGGGTGAGAATTAATAATATCTCCTTTAGTAGAATAAAGGGGTATCATGGATGGATGGCTAAAGGCAGCAATATCATTAATTGCTTGCCCAATCAGGTTATAACCCACGCCACTTTCTATATTCCACCGTTCATTAATGCTGTATTGAAATCTCATCCCCAATGCAAAAGTAAAAATATTGCTTTCCAGGGTCTCATAAGGAAAAGGAGCAGAACTTCCCTGATATCGGAATGATTGCTGTGGCATAAGATAACCAGAAAGAGAAAAAACAGATTGGCCGTTTCGGACATCTGATTCAACATTCAGATCAGCTAAAAATGATTTCTGCTGATCATTCAACACATTTTCAGCGAATATTCTATTAATGTCTGACCTGTGAAGAAATTCGCCGGGGAAAGTCCCGATTGAAGCAAGTTCATTATTATAAACCAGAGTGTTAAGTTCATCCGGTGTGGCATCAATGGTCGTGGTGGCATCAGGCATCATTTCTGAAGCATCAGAACTTTCGGCCAATAATATTGATGGAGTATTACCGGTTTTCATCCCGATACCCGCATTCATAGATCTTTCAGTATTATCATTTTCACCAAAATAAATAGGTTGAGGACCGATTGGTGTTTCATAAGCAGATGATCCGGCCAGTGGATCTGATATTTGCATATCGGGCCATAATAGCCACAATGAAATAATGCTGGCAATCAGAAAGGCAACAGCTGCAGCAACCCTGTACCAGGTAAATTTACTCCCTGACTTTTTCACTAACTGCCCTTCAATAGCCTGCCAGGCATCCTGAGGGGGTTCAGCCTCAAAATTCCGGAATCTTTCTTGTATATTTCTTTCAAACTTTTCCATTATTCAGATAGCTTTTTCAATCTTTTGTGAATGGAACTGTAATGTTTCTTTCAAAATTATTTTTGCCCGCGCAAGATTGGAACGGGATGTTGACTCGGCAATGTTGAGCATATCACTCAGTTCCTTATGCGAATAACCTTCAATAACATAAAGGTTAAAAACAATTCGATACTGATCGGGTAATTGCCTTATAAGACCAAGGATTTCTTTTTCTGAGATAGAATCCAGAGCGTTAAGCTCACCATTCGACAATTCGATGGTTTCGGAAGCATCTTCAAGGGATAAAAGGCTCATTTTACTGCGATACTTATCCAGTGCCAGATTTACAAATATCCGTTTCATCCATCCTTCAAAAGAACCTTTCCATCTGAATTTATCAAGGTTTTCAAAAACCTTAACAAAACCTTCCTGGAGAATATCCTGGGCATCATGAGAATTGGTAGTATAACGCAAACACAAACCGTACATTTTGGGAGCAAACATTTTGTACAGTTTGCTTTGCATTTGCCTTTCATTCTTAAGACAACCCTTTACAATATCTTTGAGTTTTTCCACCAGAGATCAGGAATTGAGCCTTTAACAAAAATAAGAAAATTATTGCACCTTTTCCTGCCACAAAATGCAGGCCAAAGGTTAATCTGTTAAAGCTTAAACACTTTTATAGCAGAAAACCCTATTTCAATGAACTTTTTCTTCAATCAATAGCATCAAAAATTGTTAACAAAAAAGTTTTGATACTTTATTATAAAAGAAATCTCTCGCCCCTTGTATTGAATAATCTTATGGTCATGTGACTTATATCGTACATGTCAAGATATTCCTGAAATACATCTGCCAGAATTTCCATATCTTTTTCAAAGTACATTGTAAATCCTTCAATTTCATCATCTCCTCCGGGAAAGAAAATTACCGACTGCTCTTCACCTGCAAGAAAATAATGATAATCTCCCTCGCTGAGAGGCAGCAATTCTGCTCCGGCATCTTCAAACATGAGCATTAACTCATCTGGAATTACAATTTTTTCATCAATAGAATCAGATACAAGATACCCCCATACGGTATGATCAGGGATACGCATCAGTTTCTCACGAACAAATGTCAGACGATCATCAAAGAATGCTTCTTCAACCAACTCGATAGATTCATCATTTAAAAGCAAACTGAAATCGTGCCTGAGATCATTCACCCAAAATGATACTGAGCCGGGAATTTGTTCGGGATCGCCCAGCATTAAACTACGTGTTGCCGGCCCAATAGCGGTAACACAATATGAAGGTATATCAATATTGCTTGCCTGGATTTCCAGATAATCGCGCAGTGTGGTTACCTGTGCACTGATCTGGAAATTGCTGCAGGGAAATTCTTCAAGAGTTTCGAGATAGAACACCAGTTCACGCCCCTGCCCGGTAAAATTTTCAAAATGCATTAAAGAGATATGGGTAAATGGGAAATCCTTATCATCATCACGAGAACATGATGACAATAAAGAAATCCCCAGGAAGGTCAAAAAGATACTTAGTAATTTTCTTTTCATTTAATTTTTCTTAACCTCAATACCCATAAAAAAAAAGACAGGCTAAATTTGGCTGTGCAGGGATGACCAAATGTAAGCCTGCCGACTGCAAAATAAGTTTGACAGGGAAAACACATTCAAAATTTGATCCAGGGTAATGGCCGCAGGTTAGCTGAATTTGGTCAATGTTGTCGGGAACTTTTCATACTTTGGTGATTTAACACAGAAAAGCTCACGGCCATTTTTTCAAACCCTGAGATCAAATAATGACAATATGTGAAAAATAAGGAGAAACAAACTCACATTATTATTGTAAAGATCAATGCTTTGGTGGAGGCATTGACGATTTTTGCTTTTCCCTGATTTTTCTTATCTCAATAAACTAAAGAACAATGAACAAATTAAATTATATATAAAGTTTTTTTATTTCAGGAAAAAAACCGGGACTACCTTTCAATGGACAAGCTATGATTGTTGGGGAGTCTTGGTTCAATTAAAAAGTCTGATAATTAAGGCAGAAAGGTGATAACCCCGGTTTTTAAAAGAGCGTTATACATATAAGACGGTAAAACAATGTAAAACGCTGCGCAGGATTTTACTTTTTTTAAAAAAAGTTACATGAACATTTGCAACATGCAATGTTTGACAGAAAATAAAAAGCGTTGATTAATCCTTTTTGGAAGCTTTCATTTTTAAGTAGTCGAGCATGAGATCGATATCGAAAGCAGAAATTCCTTTCCGGATCAGGTGTTTTCTATCTTCTTTGAAAGAATTCTCAAAAGAACTGATGCTTTTGGCCTGTTGCAAGCTCATTGTATAGTACTCAAGGGCCTTTTCATCATCATCCATGCTCCAGCATACATGGCCGAGGTTCATAAGATCATGGGTATTGCCAGGGTCAGCCTGAAGAAGTCGCTCCAGGTAATCACGTGCTGTATCCAGTTTACCGATCAGAAAAGAACACCATGCAAGAGGCCTTCTGATTTTCTCATTCTCAGGAGCCAGTACTTCAACCTTGAAATAATATTCCAATGCTTCTTCATATTGCTCAAGGTGAATAAGACACTGCCCTATATTTGCCTGTATTTTAAGATCCTCCTGAGCCTGTTTTTCTGCCTCGCGGTAATACAACAGGGCATCTTCCCAGTTGTTGAGATATTTAGAGCACAAAGCCAGTTTTTTTATGATCCACAACCGGCCCGATTCAATGATATCGGCTCTTTTGTAATAGTCGAGAGCCCTTTCAAAATCTCCTGTATTTTCATAGCAAAAAGCAATTTTTTCAAAAAGCTCAATATTACTCCTGTCGCGTTCAATTAAGCTCAGGAAAATTTTCAATGCATAGGGATAGAATTTCTTATCAAAATAAAACTCGGCAATATTTCTTATGGTATGAGAATCCTTTAAAAGGTTCCTGAAAAATGGATTTTCAAAAACATCAGGTTCAAAAACAAATACATCGTCAAATTCATTCCTCCACGGATGAAGTTTATAAAACCGGTAAAGATCCTGAAAATACTGGGTATAAATGCTTTTAATCTTGGCAAATTCGTTTATGAGTTCATCTCCTTTTTCTATCTCCGAAACACTATCCATTTCGGCACTGGCCATATTCATCATCATATTCTTTTGCTGCTCAGGAATCATCCCCAGGTTAATGCAGAAAGAATATTTATCACTATTGCACATAAAATGGGTTTGTTCGAGTTTTTCTACCAGAGGGGTAAGATCAACACCATCGCCCGACCCCTTAAGGTAAGGCTGTATAGATTGATTTTCGTGGTAAAAAGGCACAAACCAGTTACTCATTTTATTGAAGAACGGAAAATTTTTAAGCTGTGAAAAGGCGCTCATAAAAACATCCATCCCTTCCATTTGCATTTCGGTAAACTCCTGCAGTTTATCCAGCAGGTCAGGTGCATCTTCAAAAACCGTTTCCCAATCGGGGTTTTTATCTTCGCCAAATTCATCTTTGAAGATATTATCAAGATCCAGTTTATCTTCGATTTTTGGGCGCAACTTCATCATTTGCGGAAGAATATCTTCCTTCCATTTGCGACTTACACTTTCGGTTTCCCTGGTCTTGGTAAACTGTATCAGAATAGCTTCAATATTTTTTTCAATATTTGGAAATTCAAGCAATTCCAGAGTTTGTTCTTTTAGCAGGGGATACAGATAAAACCGGTCACTATATTTCAGGAAGCCAAAAAACAATCCGATAAGTGCTCTTTGCCATACGAATTCCTCCCTTGCTTTTACAAACGCAAACAACAGGTTGAATTTATTTAAATCAAAAAACCTTAGTAAGCTCAAAGTAAGTGCACTCACAATAAGGCTTTTGTCGTGCCAGGGCAATTTTTCAGATTCGCAGGCTGCGTTCAGCAACTCCATCTCCGATTCACTGTATTTATCGGAGAGCCAAATGATGTTAAATACTTTCACCAGTGCTTCTTCTCTTGAAAGCATTGCACTTTCCCTGTCAATATTAACCCCCTCAAGAATCTTAGCCAGTTCAATATCATAGGTAAGGCTTTCAAGATATGCCAATGCTTCTTTTCGCTCAATCCGGCGGCTGCGCTCAAGTTGTCTTTTCAGTGAAAACACATTACCGGTATCTTTGTCGGTTAAAATACTTTCCTGCAGTTCATCGGCCATTTCAAGAAGATTTCTTACCAGGAAAAAATATACTTTTTCCCTTTCAGGATCTTTAGCGGCACTGAATGAATGAATCAGAATATTCTCGTAGGTATTTGAGTGCTGATCTAATTGATCTGTAAAATACTCCTTACCCGATTCTGCGATCAATAGTTTTAACCTCTTGATGGCACTCAAGACTCTTCTTTCGTGCAAGTCAACTGAAATTTGTCGATATGTCTTTTTTACTGAAGCAGTATCCATAAGCAATAAAAATAATTTTGATAAAAATCTGAGCCCATCGGCTACTGGCAGGAAAAAATGAAAATTTTTCAGAGAATAATTCTTTCTGCCATATAAGGATCAGACAGAGAGAATTTAATTACTGCCAGTCCTGGTCCTTCAAACGCAGCCGACATAGTGATTGTTTGATCCAGTTTCTCTTTCCATACACCTGTAAGCCTTGATGATTCGTGGATATGACCATGAAGAGTGAGGTAAGGCTTTCTTTCTTCTATAAACTCCCTTATAGCAACACTTCCTACGTGGACATCCACGTCGGTCTCTTCAACTTTTATCCCGTCAAGGGCTGCCCTGTCAAGGCCGGTGCGGTATGGAGGAGAATGAAACATGAAAATTGAGCGTTCCATGGGTAAGTTATCCGGAATACTTTTCAAGTCATTTTTAATTGTAGATTTCTCAATTATCCGGCCATTATCAAATGTACGAAATCCCTCCGTGGGAGGAATACAGCCCGGCTGTACTTTTTCATACACATCATATTTCTCCCAGTCTTTCAGCAAAAAAGGCGTAGGCGGAACATAAGCATAACCCATTACATGATAATCGCCAATACTAACAGCTTTATTATGAACATAATTCCACAACCCCTTTTTCTCTTGTTCAATTATCGCTGCCTCTTCGATGCGGGGATCATCATTACCAAAAATCAGAAAAACTTTAGGATATGCATTTCCCATTTTTTCCTTGAGATCCCGGAATTTACCTGCAAGATAATCTGTAACAAAATCAGGCATATTCTCCCCGGCTCTGAAACTATGCAATATGCTTGAAGGAAGCAGATCGCCACCCAAAAAAACCGCCACAGGTTTCTCCTGCTCCAGAAATCTGAAAAACCTTTCGTACCTGTTTACTTTTCCATGCAGGTCAGATACAAACAAACAATAATCTGTCATAATTGCTTTCCCTTTCTTTCCAATGAAATGGTTTTTTAAGCGGATTTTCAGCTTCCCACCGGGTAAAAATACAAAGGAATTATTGTAAGTGGAAAATAAATCATAATATTTCCATAAAAAAACAAAGAGGCTGTTGCAAAAACCTTTAATCAGCCATGCGATGAGCTTATTAGAAATCAAAAACAACCTATAAAAGAAATGTCGTTTTTACTTGCTCAACGATTAAAGAAAGGCCTTTTTCAACAACCTCAATGTTATGTAAGATCAATGTTTATTTATTCATTATCCTTTTCAAGATAGTAAGTATTTTGAGAGACTTCCTGTGTAGGAGCTTCAATCATCTCAATATTTTCAGCGGTCTGCTGACTATCTTCATAATAAATCGGCCCTTCGATACCCAATGGCAAGCCGAGCCATATCCAAATAATAAACATTGGAATCCTGGCGATCATAAAGGCAATAGCGTAGGGTAACATCATAGAAATAAGCGTACCGATTCCGGCAGATTTATCATATTTTTGTGCAAACACAATTACAAGTGGAAAGTAAGGAAGCAATGGTGTAAGGATGTTGGAATAAGAATCACCGATACGATATGCTGCCTGTGTTACTTCAGGTGAATACCCCATAAGCATAAGCATTGGAACAAAGATCGGAGCAAGCAAAGCCCACTTGGCTGATGCACTACCCATGATCAGGTTAACCAGGGAGGCAATGATAATAAAAGCTACAAGCAAGGGTATACCTGTAAATCCGATGGCATTTAGCCCGTCGGAGCCTTTTACTGCCAAAACACTACCCAGATTTGACCAGTTAAAATAAGCGACAAACTGCGCAGCAACAAAAGCAATTACGATATAAAGACCCATGGTTGACATGGATTTGGCAGTCATATCAGAAACATCCTTATCGTTTTTAATGGTTTTAGAAGCAATACCATATACCAAACCTGCCACAAAGAAGATAATAAACATTATGGGAACCAATGAATTATAAAAGGGCTGCATGCTTGGGTTACCGCTTGCGGGATTGATATCACCTCTCAAAAGACCGTTTGAAGGAATAATTGTTATTGCAACCAATATCAAAACAACCAAAACGGAAAGCATAGACCATTTTAGCGCCCTGCGTTCCAATGGGGTAACTTCATTGTTTGCTTCTTCTATAACCATACCGCTTTCAGGGCGATATTCTCCAAGCCTGGGTACGAGAATCTTTTCTGTAACCCAGGTACCGGCAATACCTACAAGTGGCACAGAGACTGCCATCAGAAGCCAGTTTGATAATGGGTTAACCGTATATGCAGGATCAATAAGGTTTGCAGCAGGTTCGGTAAAGGCTGCGATCATCGGATCAAGCCCTGTAGGAAGAATGTTGGCACCAAAACCACCTGAAACACCGGCAAACGCCGCGGCTATGCCGGCAAGCGGATGGCGTCCCATTCCCATAAAAATAGCCGCCCCCATCGGTATCAGAACAACATAGCCGGCATCAGCTGCAACAGAGCTAAGCATACCTGCAACAACAATAGAAAATGTAATGAGAACTTTTGGTACCTTAGATACAAACGTTTTTAAAGCAACTGCAATCATCCCTGTATGTTCGGCAACACCTATACCCAACATTACCACCAGAACAAGCCCCAATGGAGGGAAAGTGGCGAATACATTTACCATACTGGTGAAAATTCTTTGAACACCCTCTTTGGTAAGCAGATTTTCTACCACAATATAATCTTCAGGAACACCCGTTGCAGCGCCCGTACCTGGTTTTAACACACTTACTCCGCCAAAAATCCACGAAAGAAGCAATACAACAACCATCAGAATTGCAAACAATGTAACAGGCTGTGGTAGTTTATTTCCTACCACCTCAACTTTATCCAGTATTTTTTGAAAAGTCCCTTTCTTTTTTAATTTGTCTGTTTCACTCATAGTATTGTTTTATTGATATTCAATTGATTGGTTTTATTTTGAAGGCTCAAAAATAAATCTTTACTCCTAACCTGCAAAAATTATTTTTTATTTTATGCTTTTATGGCATTTATAAAGCCAATGGAAAAACTTCTGAAGGTATGGATATATGAAAATAATTAAATCATCGTCAAAGCAGATATCATAAAGTAATACAATCAGTTACCGTTAGAAACTATTAGCGCACAATAGTAATTATCCCCTGTGTTTGTTTTCGTTCTCCCTGTTTTACATAGGTAAGAACATAATAATATGTGCCGTCGGGATGATTTCCCCCATCCCACCAGTTACCATAATAGTCGTTACTTTCAAAAACCTTTTTGCCGTTGCGGTTATAGATTACGATATTGCTTCCGGGATAGAATTCAAGATTGGTTATTTCAAAATTATCATTAATTCCATCACCATTGGGTGTGAATACATTGGGGATTTCCAGGTCGCAATTCTGTGTTGTGAGGGCTAAATCAAAAAAGTCGGAACAACCTGTAATAGTATCTGTTACCCGTAACATATATGTAGCAGGTTCTTTTGCCATAATTGTGTCGTATATCCTGCCCTCAAGCTCTGCTCCTTCAAGCATCCATTGATAAATCCAGTTTAACTCATCCCCGAAATTAACAGGTTCAACAGTAAGCAATGTTGAGTCTCCTTCGCAAACAGGTATTTCAAGATCTGATACAATTTCAGCCCTGGGCAAGGGCAGAACTGTGACATTAATGATGGTATCCCATTCACATCCGAAATTATCCATGGCCCTGAAAATATATGTATAATCTCCCTCCTCATCTTCACTTACAGAAACGGGATTCCCTTCGAGTGGTGTATCATTCATATCAAACCACTGCTCTTCAACAATTTCGGGGGTAAAAATAAGGCTGTCGGGATAAAACTTATCATCAAAGAACAGGCTCCAGCCCATCACATGGCCCGATGTACCTGTAATGATATCTGATACGGTAAGGGACCATTCTCCATTAAGGGGGCAACCCACGAGTGCATCAAATGACTGATCGGGGGTATAATTACCCGGCGGCATATAGGGTTGATTTACATAATAGTTACCGGCCTGATCAAGATATTCATGAAACTGAAAGGATGTTTCATCCATTGTTCCGTACTGGGGTGTGGTATTGAAACAATATTCATATCCAATACCGGGAATATCATCATGGGGTACAACGGGTTCTCCCAGATGCGCACCACCAGGACCGATATCCTTCAATAATACTTTTTGCTCATTGGAGCATTCCAGTTCAAACATCAGATGTCCAAAATCAACATGCTCAATGTTGATGCAGACTCTGCCAAAATCTTCCAGCTGTGTCAATTGAGCATCATCTTCAAAAACATCAAAATTGAGGGTAGATGTAAATTGAACGGTATCGTTTATAAAAGCAACGGTATCAATTGTGGTGAGAAAACCTGTCCAGGTAACAGGGTTTATGCTTCCGATCAAAGAAAAAGGCTCTTCTGCGCAAACTGTATCGGCTGTTGCTATGGTATTATTAAAATTGGGGATGGTAGCAATCCGGACAGTTTCCAATGTATCGGCCACGCAATTGTTTACCGGATCGGTAACGGTGAGTCTGAAAGGATAAGCTCCCGACTCGTTGTATGTATGGTCAACGGTTTGTCCTTCTTTTACTTCCCCATCAAAATACCATTCGTATAAGTACTGATCTCCGTCACCGGCAGGATCCCCTCCAAAATAACCGGCAGAGCCAAAAAAAGTAACGGTTTCAACATCAGGGCAAAAATCAAAACTATCAGTATCTGTAACCACCGACGCATAAAAGGCATCGCAAAGAGAGAAACACTCAATACGGGCCAGCCATCCTAAACCGGTTTCACCCGGTGAAGACTCAAATCTGAAATGAAGTGATGATCCAGTTGAAAAGATCTCTCCCCCGGCAAGTTCATTTCCGCCGGCCTGAATTATCAACGGCGCTGTTTCATCTTCTCCATCATATACGTAAAGATAATCCCCTTCGCCAAGTTGAAAGAAAATGAAACTCATCTTTATATAAATATTCTCATCTGAATCAGATGTAAAGGTTACGGAAAAGTTTTCGTTATTGCCATAAGGTGCCAGGGTATCGCCACCGCTATCAGTAAAAAGTCCTGAGCATGTTTCAATAACTTGTCCGTCATGGATATTTATCGGAAATGTAATGTCCTGTGCATAGCCGGTTTTAAAAAAAGCTATTGCACAAAAAAACAAGAGAAGCGTTGATCCTCGTATCATAAAATGGTAAGTAGGTTTTCAAAGATTCATGTAAAATGAAATACGTGTAAATTGTCTGTTTATTTTACAGAGGTGTAAATAAGGTACAAATATAAGTCAATTTTGGGTTGCGAACCCGGGTTGAAGAATTTGATAAAAACTTGTTTAAATTTTGCTCTGCAAGCGTTTAAAAACAATTGGGGGTATTGTTTTTAGTTGTAATTTTGCAGGCTATGAAAAACATTCGCAATTTTTGCATTATTGCACATATCGACCATGGTAAAAGTACCTTGGCCGACAGGCTTTTACAAATGACCAACACCATCAGCGTGCGCGATTTTCAAGATCAGGCTCTTGACAATATGGACCTGGAACGCGAGCGCGGAATCACTATAAAAAGTCACGCTATTCAAATGGAGTATGAACAGGGAGGTGAACACTATATTCTTAACCTGATTGATACACCGGGACATGTAGATTTCAGTTATGAAGTTTCAAGAAGCATCGCAGCATGCGAAGGTGCTCTGCTTATTATTGATGCCACCCAGGGCATTGAAGCTCAAACCATATCAAATCTTTACCTGGCCCTTGAACATGATCTTACAATTATTCCTGTTCTTAACAAGATGGACCTTGACAGCGCAATGCCTGAAGAGGTATCTGATCAGATCATTGAACTTATAGGATGTGATGTTGATGACATAATTCCTGCAAGCGGAAAGACCGGCTTTGGCGTTGATAAGATCCTTGAAGCCATTGTAGAAAAAGTACCCCCACCCACGGGTGACACAAATGCTCCGCTGCAGGCTTTGATTTTCGATTCAGTATATAATTCCTTCCGTGGTGTGATTGCCTACTTCAGAGTTTTTAACGGTAAAATTTCGCAGGGTGATCTGGTTAAGTTTATGGCTACCAGGAGAGAATACGACGCCGATGAAGTTGGAGTTCTGAAAATGCGGCAGGTACCCAAGAAAACTATTTATGCCGGAGATGTGGGATATATCATTTCAGGTATTAAAGATGCCCGCGAGGTAAAAGTGGGCGATACAATCACCCATATTTCGGGTGGAACCACCCAACCAATACAGGGCTTTGAAAATGTGAAACCCATGGTATTTGCTGGTATTTACCCGGTTGAAAATGATGATTTTGAAGAGTTGCGTGCTGCCATGGATAAATTGCAGCTTAATGACGCATCACTCACTTTTGAACCGGAATCATCTGCCGCTCTTGGGTTTGGGTTCCGCTGTGGTTTTCTTGGTATGCTCCATATGGAGATTGTGCAGGAGCGTCTGGAACGCGAATTTGAAATGACCGTTATCACCACTGTGCCAAACGTTTCTTACTGGGCCTATACAAAAAAAGGTGACAAGTTGGTTGTAAATAACCCTTCAGATATGCCCGGACCTAATGCACTGGACTATATTGAAGAACCTTACATTAAAGCACAGATCATTACCAAATCAGAATTCACCGGACCGGTTATGTCATTGTGTATGGATAACAGGGGCCAGATCAAAAACCAGGTCTATCTTTCAACTGACAGGGTGGAATTGTCTTTTGAGATGCCTCTTTCTGAAATCGTTTTTGATTTTTATGACCGGCTGAAAACCATATCAAGAGGTTACGCATCTTTTGATTATTATCCTATCGGATACCGCCAATCAGATCTTGTAAAACTTGATATATTGCTTAACGGCGATCAGGTAGATGCACTCTCTGCGCTTATACACAGGGAAAATTCTTATGAGTTTGGTAAAAAGATCTGTGAAAAACTACGTAAACTCATCCCTCGTCAACAGTATGATATAGCCATTCAGGCCGGCATCGGGACAAAGATCATTGCCCGTGAAACGGTAAAAGCTTTAAGAAAAGACGTTACCGCAAAATGTTATGGTGGTGATATCACCCGAAAACGAAAACTGCTGGAAAAACAGAAAAAAGGTAAAAAAAGAATGCGTCAGATTGGTAATGTGGAAGTACCGCAATCGGCATTTATGGCGGTATTAAAGCTTGACGATTAAAAATACTATTAAGGGTTTTTCCCGGCCACAACAAGGCTTATTTCGCCCTTAAGGGTATGTGTCTGGTAATAACTGATTAATTCCTGCAAACTACCCCTGACAGTTTCCTCATGTATTTTTGAAATTTCTCTTGAGATACTCGCCTGGCGGTCGGCACCCATTATATGTATAAGATCTGCAAGGGTTTTCAGCAGTTTGTGGGGTGATTCATAAAACACCATTGTCCGGGTTTCTTCTCTCAGGTTTTCCAGACGCGTTTTTCTGCCCTTTTTCACTGGCAAAAAACCTTCAAAACAAAAACGATCTGCAGGCAAACCACTGTTTACCAAAGCCGGAACAAAAGCTGTTGCACCCGGCAGGCACTCAACAAGGATACCGTTACGGATGCATTCTCTTACTAGTAAAAAGCCGGGATCAGAAACTGCCGGTGTGCCGGCATCACTTACCAACCCCATTACGGTACCTGTTTGTATTTTCTCAATAAGTCCTTCGATTGATTTGTGCTCGTTAAAGGCATGATACGACTGCATCTTCACATTCAACCCCAGGTGTTTGAGCAGAATCCCTGTTTTACGGGTATCTTCTGCCAGCAGAATATCAATTTGCCCAAGCACTTTTTCTGCCCGTCGTGTAATATCATCCAGGTTTCCAACTGGTGTAGGTATAATATAAAGTTTTGACATCCCTGTAGGATTACTTTGGCTCAATTTACATGTATCTTCTCTGAACCAGGTTAGCAAACTTCTCAATGGTATCAGCGCTGCGTTGTCCGTCCCATTGAAATTCATAGGTAAGTTTATTCAAAAACTCAAATGCCTCATGAATGGATGGAAATTGATTAAGCTTTTCAACTGCCTCATTGTATGATTTCAGATCACCATTAAACAGCTCATTAATAAAAAGGAATTTCTCATTTACGCCAATCGCTTCTTTAATATTCTTCACCGGTTTATACTGCATGCGTGCACCAATACTTTTATCTTCCTTTATCTGGACAAGACGCTCATGTAAAGAACTTTTATTGTTTGAAAACTTTTCAGCTACAATAGTTGAGTTTTGTTGACCGGATTCAGCAGCAGTTTTTTCAGGTTCTGCTTTTGCGGATTTTGATACGACAGGAGGTTTTTCAATCTCAGGTTTTTCAGGTTGTTTTTCCTGATCTTTTACAATATCCTTCGGTTTTTCTTCAGCTACAGGCTCAGGCTTTGTTTCTTTTTCCTGATTCACAGGATTCTCTTCTTTTATAACATCCTTTACAGGCTCCTCATAAGCTTTTTGGGGAGCTTCTTTTGTCTTATCGTGATCTCCTGAGATTACATGTGCTTCGGAAAGATTTCCGGCTTCTGATAACTTTCGCATTAATTCGAGCTCGCGATAAAGCGATCTGACATCTTCCATGGCAAGGTCAATCTCAAGGAGATTTCTGCTACCCGATTGCCGTTCAATCAGTTCGGTTCTTTTGATTATGTTTTCAAGCAGGTTTACAATATTTTCTTTTGTTTGTGATAAGCTCATATAGTGTTATGGGTTTTATTATCTGAAATAAAAAGCGATAAAAATGAATTCTTATTGTATCTGATGGTTTATCTTTGCAGGGGAAAATTCATTTCCCGGTTTCTTAAAACGGGAATTAAACTCTGCAAAATTAGCAAAGAAAAACAATTACCCTTTCATGTTTCTTGAAAAAGATATTGATACATCAAAAGGTCGCGGCTGGATAGAGGTTATATGCGGAAGCATGTTCTCAGGCAAAACCGAGGAATTGATAAGAAGGCTCAAGCGCGCCAAAATTGCACGCCAGCAGGTAGAAATATTCAAGCCGGCAATTGATGTAAGATACGACGAAGAAAAAGTTGTTTCGCATGATGCCAATGAAATAATGTCTACCCCTGTGCCTTCATCTTCCAATATATTACTTCTGGCAAATAATGTGGATGTTGTAGGTATTGATGAGGCGCAGTTTTTTGATGCCGAACTTCCCAATGTATGTTCCCAGCTTGCTAACCAGGGAATAAGGGTAATAGTAGCAGGGCTTGATATGGATTTCATGGGCAAACCCTTCGGACCCATCCCCAACTTGCTTGCCGTGGCAGAATACATTACAAAAGTACATGCCATATGCGTTAAGTGTGGTAGTCTTGCCCATTTTTCGCACCGCACCATAGTTAGTGAAAAACTCGTTGTACTGGGTGAAAAGGAATCCTATGAGCCACTGTGCCGCTCTTGTTTTGAAAAAGAAACCGGTAAGTAGTCTGCTATCCTCAAAATCGAGTTTTCAGTCAAAAAGATGGGTGAAAACATTGTCTTACTTAGTATTTAGGTGTATTACTTAAACCACGAAGCACTCTTTTCCCTTTATTTGTCCTGTATTTAATTTAAAACACAAAAAACAACTATTATGAAAAAAACAGGATTATTATTTTTAGCAATGAGTGCCATGCTGATTGTATTCAGCAGTTGCAGTAAAGACGGATTCGAAATTGAAGGTACATGGAATGTGGATAAGGTTGAAACCTACGTAGGAGGTGAATTAATTGAAACTGATGAAAATGAAGGTACTGTAACCTTTAATTCTGACGGTACCGGTAGCGCCATCGATGACGAAGAGACTGATGAATTTAACTGGACACTGATTGATGATACCCTGACACTTGTATTTGATGATGAAACTACCATTATGAATTTAACTACGAAAACAGAAAACAAAATGGTAGGTGAGTTTGAAGAAACATGGGAAGAAGTAACATTTAAAGTAGTTATTTCCATGACTAAACTATAAAAAACACTTTTTATTTCTTCAAAATAACAAGGTTAATTTAAACCTGATTCGATTAAAAAACCCACTTTGTCCATGACAAGGTGGTTTTTTTTAAACAGAACATTACTTATAATTCTACTCAGGATTTAAAACCGCATCAATAAGTTCTTTTGTGTAGATTTTCCTGGGATTTCTATAGAGATCATCTGCATCACCACTTTCTACAATTTTTCCGTGTTGCATTACCATGATCCGATCCGACATGAATTTTACCACAGAAAGATCATGTGAAATAAAAATATAGGTAAGATCAAACTCCCTTTTCAGGTCATTCAACAGGTTTAGCACCTGTGCCTGAACCGACACATCCAAAGCCGAAACAGATTCATCGCAAATTATAAAATCGGGTTCCAAAGCCAATGCTCTTGCAATGCATATACGCTGCCGCTGGC
The DNA here is from genome assembly GCA_046261715.1 of Bacteroidales bacterium. Taxonomy (GTDB): domain Bacteria; phylum Bacteroidota; class Bacteroidia; order Bacteroidales; family UBA7960; genus SKVR01. Next base: position 13,360 of record JBHEOF010000028.1, on the reverse strand, counting down.
CTCCTGAAAATTCGTGGGGATAACGGTAATAATGTTTTTCCTCCATACCCACCTTTATCAGCAAATCAATGATTGTCTTTTTCCGTTCAGTGTCATTCTTACCAATTCCATGAATACGCAAGGGCTCAAGCATAGCAATTCCTACCTGCATACCCGGGGTAAGTGAAGAATAAGGATCCTGAAAAATTATCTGAATCCGGGGCCGCAATTTCCTGAGCGCATCGCTTTTCAGTTTTGCCAGATCGGTTCCTTTGTAAACCACTTGTCCGGCAATGGGTTCAAACAGCCGTAATAATGTTCGACCCAGGGTGGTTTTCCCGCAACCCGATTCACCAACCAGCCCAAGGGTTTCACCTTTATATACACTTAAACTCACATCATCTACTGCATGAAACCAATCTTTGGGTTTTCCCCAGAAGTTTTTCCGGGTTACAAAGCCTGCCTTCAGACCTTTTACTTCCAGCACCGGAGGTTGAGAATAGATTTTATCGTGACGCTTGCGGCGTTCTTGAGTATCTTCTTCGATGGCAACGAATCCCTTTGTGCTATCTCCGGAATTTTCGAAATCGGCTACCACGGGTAAATAGTACGGCCTTACATGGGTGCCGGGGCGACAGGCCACCAGGCCTTTGGAATAGGGATGCTGCGGATTTCTGAAAAGTTCTTTTACGTTACCACTTTCTACAATTTCTCCTTTCCGCATAATGGCTGCCTGATCTGCTACTTCATGAATTACACCCAAATCATGGGAAATAAACAGCACACCCATATTGTGCCGGGTTTGCAATTCGCCGATAAGCTGCAGGATATTTTTCTGCACAGTAACATCAAGAGCAGTAGTTGGTTCATCGGCTATAAGCATCAAAGGATCGCAAGCAATGGCCATGGCAATCATTACCCTCTGGCGCTGACCCCCGGAAAGTTCATGAGGGTATTTTCCGAATGTCTTTTCTGGCTCGGGAAGTTTAACTTCATCAAACAAATGAAGAACCTTATTGCGTGCATCCTTTTCACCGGATTTTTTATGCCAGAGAATGCTTTCCATTACCTGTTCGCCACATCGCTTTACCGGGTTGAGAGATGTCATAGGTTCCTGAAAAATCATCCCAATATAATTTCCCCGGATATGCTGCATCTCTGATTCTGATAACTTCAGAAGATCAATTTCTCCTTTTTTCGGGTGATAGAAAATGATCTCCCCGGAAGTTATCCTGGATGTGCGCCGGGGCAATAAACGCATCAGCGACAATGCAGTAACAGACTTTCCGCTGCCCGACTCCCCCACCAGACCGATGGTTTCTCCTTCCTGTAAATCGAAGTTTACATTCTCAACAGCCTGAACGAAACCTTCATCGGTTTCAAAACAAATACTCAAATTGCGAATGCTTATCAAAGGAGATTTCTGCATTATTTATCTTTTGAGGGTGGTACTAAAAAAGACCGGAAGTCTGCAGCCCGGTTCATAATTTAACAAAGCTACAAACTTCCGGTATTATAATGTAAGATTTTATATAAAATCCGCTTTGAAACCTACTCAATAGGCTCACCGGGTTTACGCCATTTTACATCGTAATATCCGGGACGTTCTTCCACAGCGCGGCGAAGGTGATCTTCGGGATAACCCACACCACTCGGCCATGGCCTTAGGGCATCTTCGGTACGGATGTAACGATCATTATATTTTGAAAAAATATTATATCCCAGCTCTCTCCATCTTTGAACGGTATATTCTGCATTGTTTACGCTAAAATCGGTAAGATATTCGTACATCATTTCCTTATCGGTATCATAAAGAGATTTGGCTGCCATATCAACCGCTGTGGTCATAACATGTGAACGGTTTTCCACTTCCTGTTGCACATCCTTAATATCCTCAATGATATAGCTGTAAAGGCCATAAGCATAGTTGGCCACCAGGTTAAATACCCAAAAAGCAGAATCCCAGTCAAATTCTACAACATTACCGGTTGTAAGAGAAACAGGAGCTCTCTGCATACCCACATAAAGTGGCATATATGCATTGGAGTATGTATCGTCAACACCGTACCAGAAAATACCACCGATGGGATCGGGAAGGAAATTCCTTGATTGTGCTATAAATGAGAAACCGGTCTGTGGCTGCGATATGGTGCGTGGCCATGCATATTTCTGACCGTCAAGTTCAAAATATAATGACCTCCAGCGATAAGGATTATTATAAGGGCCTGCAGAAAATCCTTCTGCAGTATAAAACGGTGAATCATGGAAGTGATCGCGCACAAAACCAATCATATCCTGAACAGTAACTTTTTTATCAGGCTTCACAAAAAGCGGATAAGGTTCAGCGCCTTCCACACAACGCCAGTATTCAGCGGGGAAATCCTGTGAAGGTGCAGCATTGCGGAAAACACTCCACACGCGACCTTCGCAAAGCAGCAGAGATTCGCAGGTAAGGGGGTTGTATGCTTCCACAAAGTTGAATTCTTCTTTCGGCCCATCAAACCAGCCCATTTCGCGTGCAAAGTCAACCAGATCATTTGACCACATCCAGTTTTCGGTGTCATCCCAGTCAATAGTTCTGATACGTGCCTGGTTAGCATGAGCTGCAATGTAGCCATCAGGTACCCTTGCGGCAACCCAAACTGCACCATCACCGTGCTCACCTTTGCCGATAAATTCCATAATCCAGGCCTCATTCTTGTCGGAGATAGAGAAAGATTCGCCGGTACTGTTATACCCATGCGCCTGCACCAACCCGGTCATTACCTGTATGGCTTCACGGGCGGTTTTTGAGCGTTGCAGTGCAATATACATCATAGCACCATAGTCAATAAACCCATTTGGGGTGCCTAGTTCGGAGCGACCTGTAAAAGTGGTTTCTCCAATTGCTACCTGATGCTCGTTCATGTTGCCAATTACACGGTAAGTTTTTCTTACCTGTGGTATTCTGCCCAGCAAATGGCCATAATGCCAGCAAATAATGTCAAGAGAATCGCCCTCTTCATATTCATTTCCCGGATAATAATACAGTGGATCCATAAACCCACCTGCATCAGCCAGATAACTGATCATAACGCTGCCGTCGGCACTTGCGCCGGCAGAAACAAGAACATTGGTGCAGGCATTGGCACGCGGGGAAAACAAGCCCACAAGCATTACCAGCAAAATCACTTTGAAAAAATTGTTTTTTGTCATGTTGAGATTTTTATAAGAATTATTGAGTATTTAATTTAATATTTCGGAATTAGCATCGTAGAGCCCGCCTTTGGCCGGTTCATACATCAAATTCAGGCATCCTATTTAATGGGCTCACCCGGTTTTCTCCATTTTACATCAAAGAAGTCAGGGTTCTCATCTACCACCCTGCGTAAATACCATTCAGGATAACCTATTCCTTTGACTGAGGGCCGAAGTATATCTTCCTGTCTTATATACCTGTCGTTGTATTTTGTGAATATTTCCCTGCCGAAATCTCTCCACCGGTTCACAACATATTCGGCATGATTTACACTGAAACCGGTCAGATATTCACGACTCATTTCCTTATCTGTTTCATACAATTGTTGTGCTGCAAGATCAATTGCATTGATCATGGTAAAGGCACGGTTTTCCAGTTTTTTCTGTTCTGCCTGAATATCGTCAATTACAATCCCATATTGACCGTATGCATAATTAGCCAGAAGGTCAAATGTCCAGAATGCAGATTCCCACTCAAATTTAATGGGATTTGCAATGGTTAATGATGGCGGTGCTTTGGTAATACCTGTATAAAGCGGCATAAATACATTGGTATGATTATCATCAACACTGTACCAGCATATACCCCCAATTTCATCGGGCAACCAGTTGCGCGCCTGGGTTACGAATGAAAAAGCTGTCTGTGGTTGCGATATAGGTCTTTCCCATGAATAGGTGAGCGTATCTCCGTCCGTTTCAAGGTCAAAAACAACGGGCCGCCAGCGGTAGGGATTATTGTAAGGACCAGCGGCAAAACCTTCTCCGGTATAATAAGGTGTGCCGTGGAAATGATCACGAATAAGACCAATCATTGCTTCCACTGTTATTTTTTCATCGGGTTTGATAAATAATGGATAAGGCTCGGCACCTTCTACACAACGCCAGTAGTCGGCAGAAAAATTTTGCGATGCCGCAGCACGGTTAAATACGCTCCATACCCTGCTTTCGCAAAGCAACAGCGATCTGGGAGTTACAGGGTTATAGGCTTCACGGAAACTGAAATTGCGGTTTCTGCCTTTATACCAGCCCATTTCTTTGGCAAATTCAACCACATCTTCGGCCCACATCCAGTTATCGGTATCTCTCCAGTTTACCTGCCTTATACGCGACTGGTTGGCATGAGCAGCTATATACCCTTCGGGAACTCTTGCTGCCACCCACACAGCTCCACTGCCATGTTTGCCTTTCCCTATGAAATCCATGATCCAGGCCTCATTTTCATCTGCAATGGAAAAAGTTTCACCGGTATCTCTGTATCCGTATGTTTTGGCCAACTCATCCATGATCAGGATGGCTTCCCTGGCTGAACCGGCCCGTTGCAGGGTAATCCATATTAAATTTCCATAATCGAAAACTCCCTCTCCGCTATGTAACTCTTTGCGGCCGGTGAAAGTAGTTTCGGTTATGGAAACCTGTCTTTCGTTCATATTACCTACAACCCGATAAGTACGAGAGGCCTGGGCAATTCTTCCCAGATAATCTCCATCGCGGAAACCGAAAATATCAAGTGAATCTCCTTTTGCATATTCTCCTCCTTCATAAAAGTACAGTGGCTGGGCAAAACCGGCTACATCGTAGGTCCAGCTAATCATTACACTGCCATCGGCACTGGCACCACGCGATACCAGCACATTGGTGCAGGCCCTGGACCGTTCAGTTAATCCGGAAAGCATAAGAATAATAAGTAAGGGAAAGTAAACTAAACTATTTTTCTTCATATTTTGTTGTTTAATTGATTAGGTGTAAATATCTGATTTAATGCATGTAATGAAATTTTTGACCTTATAACGTGCGGAAAATAACTGTATTGCTCACGTTATTGAAGCTACAAAAATAACAAAATGAAGAAATCAGATTCATATAATCCTTTACACAAACCTGTATCACATTTATTTTTCCAGATAAACAGTATTTTTCCTGTTGCAAAACACGCTTTTTCTATGCGAAAAATATTTTGAGAGATTATAACTATCAGTATTTTAAAAAAATTGATTAGGTTTGTTAATGGAAGTACATTCAGAAAAATAAACCAGCATGAATGACACAAGTGGATATCATAAATCAAGAAAATTCCTGAATTTGCCCCGGATGCGCGAAAATAAGGATCAGCTAAAAAAATTCATCAGAGAAAACCAGAAATATCCTGCTGCTGCACTGGAGAACAAAATTGAAGGTGATGTAATAATAAAGTACAAGATCACTGATAACGGTGAAATTTTTGATCCTTCGGTAATTAAAGGATTGGGGTATGGTTGCGATGAAGAGGCCATACGGCTGGTAAAAATGATTCGTTACGATGCAGTTAAAAACCGTGGAGTAAGGGTTACAGCCCACAGCAGAATTAAAATACCTTTCAGACTTCCCAAAGAAAAAAAGCAACAGAAGATCAGGATGGTTTACACACAAACTCCTTCTGCAAAAGACTCTGAAAAAAAGAAAAAGGAACAGGAGAAATCCCCATCTGAAAAAACCTATAACTACACCATCAAATTTTAAATAACTTTGCAGGCTTTACATCCACTTGTTACTGAGAGTTATTATTGCTAACTTCACAATAAGAATATTTCAAAGTCATTTATTTCAACCCGATTTCAAATGAAGTCTGTAAACATTCGAATCACCAAAGAGTTCCGTTTTGAGGCCGCCCATGCTTTATGGGGTTATGACGGAGCCTGCCGCAATATACACGGACACAGTTACCTTTTTTATGTTACACTGATTGGTAAGCCCAATACCGATACTGACCATCCCAAGTTCGGAATGGTGATGGATTTTTCTGTTTTAAAGAAAATCGTAAATGAAGTAGTAACCAATCCTTTCGATCACGCGCTTTTGGTTCGTAAGGGGACACCACACGCCGAACTTGCAAAAAATTCAGAACTGGTAGGCAAGATAATAGAAATGGATTATCAGCCCACATGCGAAAATATGGTCCTGGATTTTGCAGAAAAAATTTCAATACGTTTGCCTGCTGAGGTAAAGTTATTCAGCCTGCGATTGCACGAAACCGCAACTTCATATGCCGAATGGTTTGCTGATGATAATATCTGATATTCTTATTCCACTGTAATATTCAATTCCGCAGCTATAACCGCTTCCCTGTCGCCATAATCTGCCACACCCAGAACTGAATAATTTCCCGGAGCCAGGTTTTCGGGCAGGGTAAAATTCATTTTCCTGCTATGTCCGGGCAAAGTGGTAAAAGCTCGTGCTTTCTCACGTGTGGTTTCACCCGTGCGAAGGTTGGTAAGTTCAAGATAGGCAGCCACATCAATAATGGCTTCACCGGTATTTTCCACATGCAGCATCAGAATTCTTTTACCATTTTCATCAATGCCGGCGTCTTCAAAAGCTAATATACGTGCATCTTTAAACGTAACTCCGGGAGGTGTTTGAAATACATGAATAACAAACTGGAAGGTATGCATAATGCCAAATCCCATAGCATCTTCATCAAGGCCGGGAGCATCAGTTCTTTCCCTGGCCAGCTTTACCAAAGTGGTAGCCCAGATAACTCTTTCGGCTTCGGGGGAGTCAGGCAACTGAAGGATGATCTCTACATCGCGCGATTCACCTGCGGCCAATTCTACCAGTGATGGAGATGCGCTTAACCAGCGACTGGCAGAGTTTGGATTTTCACCCGGATCGGCCAGTTCCGTTTTACCATCGGTACCCGGTGAAGAAAAATCAGCAAAGCTTACCGTAAATGACTGTGGAGTATCGGAATTATTGGTTACTGTAATGCGCCTGACCTGTGATTGCCCGGGCCCGGCATTAAAATACAATCGCGATGGCGATACCGATGCACTTTGCCCGAAAGCAAATCCCGAGCCAAAAAGGATAAAAAATAAGATGGCTAATTTTCTTCTGATAGTATTCATACTATTTTGTGTTATGTTTTATATTTATTAATTCTTATCGTTTTTTAACGGTATTACTCCGGTTCATCATTTCCCGGCCTTTGAATTCTTATTTGTCTGCCTCTTTCCCGAGCCACAAAACTGATGTTTAACTCCTCCTGCTCATGCATTATTTCTATGGTAATATCATTTTGCTGCAGGTTAAAATCGGGTCCAAATACATTTTCATTAATTGACAGGGTATATTTCCCCCGTGGCAAATATAAGCTGTATTGTCCGCTTTCTGTGGTAAGCGTATTGAAGGTATCTCCTGTTTCATTGGTAGCGGTAACCCTTATTCCACCAAGCGGAAAATATTCTGCCCGTGTAAACTGATCGCGCTCAAGAATAATGTTTCCCGAAATCCTTGCACCCATGTCAGCTGAAAGATACATGGTTTGGTTCCTGTTGATCATGACTTCCCACGTACGCGCTTCATGTCGTTTATTGGCAGCACCAACCGGCACCATTGTAAGCAGATAATTTCCCGGTGGAATATTCACAAAACTTACTTTTCCATCTTTTCCGGTAAGTGCTTCAAAGGTTCTTTGCCCGCTCAATGCAAGAATACGGTCTTCAGACATGGGCTCAAGTTGCTGCAAACGGATCCATATTTCAGGTACTCCCGGATCACCACTTTGATAAGAACCTGTGCCACTTATATCCCTGTAAACCATTACGGTATAATCAAAATACCGTATGCCGGAAACCGGTACGTTCATATCTTTTCTGATGCTGAAACCAAACTCATACCTGTTTGAAGAATAAGCTGCACCTTCAAAACCCAGATCAGGTATACCGACCATATCATCCTGATCAACAGAAAGACCATAATAGCGTCCGTAAATGCCAAAACGCAAACCGGGTTGGGGAAAGTAAAACAGCTCAGGGCGAAGTGATAAGGAATTTTGTTTGTTATATGTAGTATAATTATAGATTGCCGACATTTGAAAAAACAAACGTCCATCGGCAAAGGACTGATCAAAGTTCAGGTTGGCACTGAAGCGGTTTGCATTGCGACGATCTTCGGCAAACCGGCGAAGTTCATTGTTATAGTAGGGGCCATAATAATACCGCATGTTCAAAGAATAATCGAAATACCTGATACTCATTCGCAATCTTGCCACAAAGAAGGGATCAAGATCCTGAAGTTCGGGCATTGCAGTATATCCTGCAAAAACACTGGAGAAGAAACGAATGTTGTACAGGTCCTTTAGTCTGTAATCCAGCTCCATACCGGAGTTGTTATAAACGATAAAAGGATCTTCACTGCGTGTGTGCAGGGGTTGAAATGTTACATCAGAATACTGTCCGCGGTATTGATAACCCAGCCTGTAAATCTGTCTTTGCCGGAAAAGTGACATTTCCCTGAGCTCACCCTGGAAATAAAAATCCGGGTCAGAAGTATAATGCGAAAAGGCTGCAAAAATATTATGGGTTGTATTAAAGCGCCACGCAATCCTTGAGTTCAGGTTATCCATCCCTCTGCGGGCAATATGGGTCGGGGTGCTGCTGGCCCAGGAAAAATTATAATTCAACCGGTCATAAGACCCGTTATAATTGATTCTGTATCCAAACCCCGTTAGATCAAAAATACTATCAGATTTCCATTTATGTGTTTGCCGGCTTACTCCGGCCGAAACTCTTATAAACTGGTTTCGCAGGAATCTGTAACTTACATGCCCACCGGCAATTTCTTCTTCGGTTTTTTGGGTAAAGTTTTCACGTATTTGCGACCAGGCACCTCCCCTGATCTCTCTTCCAAAATAATTATATTCAACACCAAGGGCATTAATATGCTTCTGCGAGGAAAACATCCCCGGGTTTCTCATATATGCTACATCCAGCTGATGTTGTTCATAACGTCCGGTTACCCGGGCTCCTTCGCCGCTGATCCCGGCTCCTTCATTGTTTTGTGTGATATTACCCAGCTCCACTCCAAAAAATTTCGGCTGGAAATTCAGTTGCAGATACTGCCCCAAAAAAGCCTGCGGATTCAGGTAATTACTCGAATAATTGGAAAGGAAGTAATATGTAAAAGTTGTTTCGGGATTAAATACATGACTACCATAAAGTGCAAAAGTACCATAGGAGTTCTCCTGCATGATATCGTATGCGTTGAATTCAGCCGTTAGGGGCATAGTAAGGCGTTTTGATGTATTTTCTATCCAGCGGTCCTCGAGTTTTTTTATCTCCACATTGGAGCCCCATGTTCTTGCCTGGCTGTCACGTTCAGAAGCAATGGATGCTCTAAGTCTCATGCTTCTTCCGGTAGGTGGAAACAGAACCGATTCCATTTCGGAATCCTGATCCATAAACCTCAGAAATACTCTCAATGTTGTATCTTTTTGCGGATCAATAAGTAATCTTAGGCTCTTTACATCAAGTGGCTCCCCTCTTTCATTGATCTGAAGCAAACCATCAGGAAGATTCAGGTTTAAATTCAGCACTTCTTCAAGATCTCCTTCGTTTCTTATGTGGATGTTGAAAGAGGTGGTATCGGCATCAGCCGGCAATACAATACGATTTCGCTCAATGCGGGCTGACCACTCGTAGCGCAAAAGCGGGTTGATCACCCAATCCACATTTGCCAGCGGACTCCCAAAACGAAACAGCGATATTCTTGCAATCTGCGATCTTTCGTTATTGATTTGCTGAGATGCAATAATTCTTACGGGGAAAAAAGCTGTATCGCCAGCCTGGATGATAAAGTTTCTTCTTGTTACACCCACTACGCTCCATCCCGCCGGGGCATAAGTTTCAAGAGAATATTCTGCACTGCGACTGGTAGAATTGATCACCCTTACCACATTGGAAATCAAGCTACCCGGTTTTACCTGCGATTGCCTTTCGCGAAGACTAAGCGGACCATGATCCGAAAAGTTCTGCTGAGCAGTAAGCTTCCATGATGCCAGCAGCAAAACAAAGCCCACAAATATTCCTATGTAAAAACTTCTACCCATTCACAATTTGATTACAAATCTTCCACTATTACATATTTAATCAGGAGATTGTACAAACCCGGCTTCAGATCGAAACCAGGCACAATGCGCATATCTACATTAAAGAGATAACACTGTGGCTCGGTAAGATAACTACCGGGAGTATTGGTTCCCTGTCCGGGACAACTTACCGATGGATCACCCGGATTTTCAGAACCTATGATATACACAGGAGTGTTGATATCGGATACCGGAAACCACCCAAACTGCTGCGAAGTATTTGCCGTATTACGGAAGCGCAGTTCCAGTATATCGGTTTCAGGTTCAACTCCATAAGTGGAATAGGCTGTAAGTTCATTCCAGTATCCCGGAGAATCGGTTTGGGCTCCTACATAAAGATCCCAGTTTAGGCCATCAGCAATGATGCGAAGGGTTATGGCATTGGGCACCACCACACCGGTCTGGTATTTCTGAATGGTATTAAAAACAAATTCCACATCGGGGCTTTCCTTCAATTCAAATGATAATGACTGGCCAAAACCTGATGTATAAGCTGCAAGTAATACAAACAAACCCATCAGATACAGATAACCTGCAAGACCTGTTGATCTCTTCCTGATTTTTAACTGATTTTCTTTACGTGGCAAATATTTCCCCTTCATAGCCTCCCTTGATATGATTGGTTAAATTGATACAGTAATTCAGGTATACGCAGAATTACAAAAAAAGCTACCCCCGGAGGCAGCTTTTTTTAAAAAAATGCATTTTGTCCGGGGGTAGTATGGTATTTTTATAAATCTTCTACCAGTGAGTAAACCACCTCAAGGTAGTAATAACCGGCAGCAGCATAATCATCAGCTCCAGCCGGAGCTCCTAATGCTGCATCTATAGCAATTGCAGAATTGGGGAATGTGGCAGGAATATCAGGAACCAGTCTCATATCCAAACGGAAACGGTGGGTAGCTGGATTTGCAGCAGCTGTTCCAGGGTCAAATGATTCACCTGCAGCGGTACCAAGCTGACCTGCAAGAAATTGGGTGTTATTTGTCGGTACACCTGCTGCTACTTCAGAGTTATCAAGTCCTAAAATAGAAGTAAAAGTATTTAAATTAACAGGTGCAATGCTTGCCACCGATGATTGAATTTCAAGAATTTCGGCAGGAAGTAACCCGCTGCCGTTAGTGGAATACTGCTCAACCTGAACCCAGTTATTGGTGCTTGCATAAGCAAAAAGGTCCCATGCCATGGTGGCATCTACTTCCAGTTGTACGGCATTGAAACGGGTGATACCGTTCATATACTCCTGAATGGTACTAAAAACAAAATCTACCTGTGGATTGGTAGTCATGGTAAGGTTAAGGATACCCCTGAGGTCCATGGTTACATAATTGTACTCTTCATCTGAAAGCTGTGCATAACTATTGGTAGTAAAGCAGCCCAGCGCCACGATTGCAACAAAAACAAATAAAAACTTTCTCATAGTTTAATAAATTTAAGTGTTAATAATGTTAATATTTTGTGCTTTTTACAGCACGGGTTAAAATAAATACAAGGAAAACATTCCTCTTATCTTCTTATGTGAAATCATTTAATAAATCCGTGGCTAAAATAATTGAAAAGTATGCCCATATTGTAGGTATATCACGGGTTTTAAAGAAATTCTATTTCCGTGTTTCTCTTAGGAAGATATAATATTTTCAATCTATTATATTACGATTAAATATGATAAATAGCTGGATATAAATGCAAAAGCCCGCCATATTCCGCTAAAGAATATGACGGGCTTTGAGCAATCCTGTGATGTATTGTAAACGGTTTTATCTTTCCACCACTTCACCAACTACTCTGAATATAGATGTTGCCGGATCGGCATTGGATGTAACGGTAAGGGTTCTGCTGATTCGCTGCGCGCGCGGAGCAAGACGAAATTCAATCTGGATAGTACTTTCTTCTCCAGGCATAATAGGTTCGCGGGGCCAGCTGTTAACCCTTGTACCACAACATGCTCTCACATGCGACAACACAAGGGGTTCATTACCTTCATTGGTAAATTTAATGTCGAGCTTGGTTTCGGGCAGATCATCAAGATATACCGTACCGTAATCATAGCGATTAAGTTCCCATTTTAATTCGGGACCATCTTTTTTCTCCTGGGAAACTGCAACTCCCATTCCCAGAAAAACAGCAAAAAAGAACCAAAAAATATTTTTCATAACAAAGATTTTTTTATGATTTAAAACCAGTTTTGAATGTAGCAAGAAATCTGCCAAACATTTTAATTTAAATTTTAAAACGGATAAAATTATAAAAAAAGCCATAATATCATTTCCATCCTGTTTAATAATTAGATTATTTAACATATAAAAGCTTTGTTTGATGGCCAATATATTTGCTTGTTATACTAACAAAAAACAGCCCCCGGAAGGAATGTTCCAAGGGCTGTTTTTTGCTTTCTGATTCTATGAAGGATTAATAGCACTTATTGATGCAATCAATAATTTGTGCCAATGCATTTTCCTTCAAAAAGTAAAAAGTTTTCTTTCCGCTGCGTCTGGAATCGAGAACACCTTTTGTTTTAAGGATATTCAAATGATGAGATGCTGATGCCTGTTCAATTTTTAAAGACTCGTATATTTCAGTAACATTCATTTGCTCTTTTCTTTCAAGCATATCAATGATGGCAATACGCATCGGGTGAGCAATAGCTCGCATTTTACTAGCAGCTTCTTCCAGCCTCTTCGAATCAAGTTTTGTTTGTGCCATAATGTAAAATTTTTAATTGGGACTCTTGTGAATATTTTGTCTTAACAAATATATAAATATATTTCACACGAACGTCTGTTTTCCTAAATATTTTTATTTAACAATTGGCTTTTTATCAGTTTTTTACAAAAATTATAGTCCGTTTTTTATAGCCTAAAAAGGCTATACAGAAACAATTGTTTAAAACCAGTTGATTTTCAGGAAAATAATAAGGAGACATATTTCAATATGTCTCCTTATTTAAAAAAACGGACTATAATCTTATCTTTTGGATTTACTAACCCTTGATGAAAAGAATTCGCGGTTCATCTGGGCGATAAATTCAACAGAAATTCCTTTGGGGCAGTCATATTCACAAGCATAAGTATTTGAACAGAAGCCAAATCCTACTTCATCCATTTTGGCCACCATATTCCGGGCCCGTTTTTTTGCTTCCACTTTACCTTGAGGCAGCCTGGCCAGGTGCGAAGCTTTAGCCGCTACAAACAGCATGGCCGATGAATTTTTACAGGCAGCCACACATGCTCCGCAGCCAATACA
>JBHEOF010000027.1:0-38825 GCA_046261715.1 Bacteroidales bacterium | reverse complement strand
ATGATATAGTTCCTTACAACCTCAATTTCCGTGGGATTTACAGAAAATGCACCATATCCGTTTTGCCAATAAAAATTTCTGTATTTATCACCTTTGGTTTTGATCCATTTGGATGAATGGGATTTTAGTTCTTCGATTAATTTCACCAGTAATACCTTTTGAGATAAAAGGCAAAGAATATGAATGTGGTTCTTATGTCCACCAACTATTACAGGGTAGCACTCAAGAGATTTGCAGATACCTCCCAGGTAATTGAACAACTCCTCTTCTATTTCGAAATCAATTAGTGGCTGCCTGTTTTTGGTGCTGAAGGTGATGTGGAGGTAGTTTTTGACTAATGATTGGGGCATAGATTAATGTTTTTGATTACGCTCCGTTGGAGCTTAGGTTCAGTTCTCATTTTTCTACACAGGGCTGCACCCTGTGTTTATGATAACGCTCCTTTGGAGCTTTGGTTTAATTGATTGAAAACAGCAAATTAAAAAGTACCAGTTTTAATTAAAAAAATAACGTTGTTTATTAAGCAGAAGCTTTGGGGTTTATCGCTTCCCGTCCGTATTCTGCTACACCAGCCCCAACGGGGCAAAATCAACAACCCGGGGTATAGCCCCGGGCATTACGATCGAGCTACCGGGAAGCCCCAACAGGGCGTAATCGGAATTTTATTCAACTAGCTCTACCCTATATTAGTAATCTCTGTTCATTGATGATTTCTATAAAAGACTGTTTTTTATCATGTATAAGATTATAGAAAAAATGATGAATGAGCTCAATCAAAGCCCATAGACTTATCAGCCAGTAAATCTTATCTGTTTTGTAATGGAAGAAATCAAACGGCACAAAAACAGAAGCCAGCTTTAACAAGGATACCAGCAACAATACCACAAAAAACAAATACCCAAATTCTATTATTACCTTTCCAGGCTTAATAAGATATTTCTTTGAGATTTTCCTCTTGATGTAAAGCAACTATAAAATCCAGAATAACAATACACTCAATATTGTCAATCCCAGTAAAACAAATGGAAAATAGTACATTGAAAAAACCGGTTGTTTGTCAGAAATAATAAACAGAATTACAATAGCTATCAAAGTAAGAACAGTAGCTACTATTCCACTGTAAAAATTCCAGGTTAATTTCATATCAATACCGAATATGTAAATCTGAAAACAATTTTCTTTGTTAAAACATGATATTGATTTACTTTCTTCCTTTTCTCCAATAGATCAAAGTTCTGATCAGTAAAAACAGTAAGATTAAGACAGAACTTCCCAGGAAAATCCATTTGAATATACCTGCAATTGACGTTACCCGTGCTACAGGAATAATTTGTCCAGGATAATATTGTATCATCATAAGAATTCCGATATTTTCCATAAGATCAAATAACACAGCAATAAAAGGTGTTAAGTTGATGATTTGCAAAGAGTTATTTCGGGCGTTGGATTTCATTTTGAGCCTGCTTATGAATAGCGTCAGAAGTGAACCATATACCAAAGGATATGCTGTATCAACGATTCCTGTAAACACCATGATCCCATGTCTTCCGTATTCACCATAATCGGCCAGAACTGCATGTGCAAATTCCGGAGTAAATCCAAACTGTAAATCGAGCAATTCATGATCTTGCAGTCCATATAAATTTATAAAATACGGAATAACGAAAACATTAAAGAAAATAAATAAAGCCGGCAACAGAAGTAAAATGAAATTACTTCTGCTTCCTTCATCCATCCATTCTGAAAATTTGCAAAGCTGTGTATAAAAGTATGAAAGCATTTTATTGGTTATTCTATTCATTTTATTGCTTTTCCTGGTTTTCAAAGTTAATGCACGGAATCGCAATCTTCTTCAATCCTTTCATTCTCTACCTGAACAGTTGTGTGGCCGATATCGAATTCCTGCCTGAGTTTTTCCTGCAGTTCAGAAATAAATTGATCGTTATACCCTTTGGGCATTACCAGGTGAACTGTTAAAGCTACCTGTGTGGTACTCATAGCCCAAACATGCAGATCATGAATATCTTCAACCCCGTTAAGAGATAACAGGTAGTTACGCACTTTCTCAAGTTTTATGTGTTTGGGCACAGCATCAAGCGCCAGATCGAGTGAATCGGTAAACAAGCGCCATGTGCCCCATAAGATCACCAGAATAATGATAAAGCTCATTACAGGGTCAATCCAGTAATTCCCGGTGAGATGGATCAGTAACCCGGCCACCACAACACCAAGAGAAACCCCTGCATCGGCCGCCATGTGCAAAAAGGCACCTTTTATATTCAGGTCGTCCTTTTGACCTTTCATGAATAACAGGGCAGTAATGGTATTAATTACCACCCCTATTCCGGCTACTATCATTACCTGGGTACCTGCAACGGGTGCAGGATTTTCGAATTTACCTGCAGCATCCCACCCGATGGCAATAATCGCCCCGAATAAAAGCACTGCATTCAGCATAGATACCAGGATGGTGGTTTTACGCAAACCGTAGGTGTATTTGCCTTTGGGTTTTATGGTTGCAAGCCTGATAGCCGTCCAGGCAAAAACAAGGCTCAGCACATCGCTGGCATTGTGACCGGCATCAGCCAGAAGTGCTGAAGAATTGGCCACCAGTCCGTAAAAAATCTCAATGCCCACAAAGGCTAAATTTAAACCTATTCCTATGGCAAATGCCCTGCCATGTCCCTTAGGAGTAGTATGTTGATTTGAAACTGTCATTTTCTCTTTATTTTAGAGTGTTAAATAACCGACCACGCTAATTTTAGGGATTCAAAACAATTTACACGCGGTATTTATTCAGTGTCGATACCCACAAAATACAAATCAAATCCACCCAATCCGCCGGGTCTGTCAGAGGAAAACACCATCATGGTTTGATACTGGGTAACACCTTCATTGATCAGGACAGGCCGGTACTCATCAAATTCCGTGTTGATTTCTTCCCCGAAATTAATGGGTTCACTCCATTCTCCATTTTCAAGAATGCTGTAATACAAATCATAGCCCCCGAATCCTCCTTCGCGGTTTGATGCAAAAACCATTATATTTTCAAAGATGAAAGGACATTTATCATCTGAACTGCTTGATAAAGAATTGTCCTTAATTACTTCGTAATGGGTTTTTTCTGAAAGCAATGATTCAATATCGGTTTCCGGATCCACATGTACATACCAAAAGTCAAAACTTGCGCCGCTTCTGTTTGAGCAAAAATAAATCATGGATCTATCGGAATTGAATGTTGGATACATATCATCAAATTCGGAATTTAAAAAGGCTACTTCCTGTGTTTCTGAGAAATTTTCATCAGTTCTGTCGGAAGTAAAGTGTATTTGCGAATTTCCTGTTATATCTGTTGAATATAATAAAGTGAAATTAAACCGATCTTCACTGTATCCTGTCACCAGGTTGGGACCTAATTCATTACCGGTGGTTTTTATTTTTGCCATACCTGATTGAATCACTTCATAGCGATCCCTGAAAACTCCCCAGTTTGCGTATTCATTGGTAACTTTTAAAATTCCTGAAGTTTTATCAAAATTTACATTCATGGGTTGGTAAATAATATCAAAATTATCCCCATAGCTATCTCTGTTGGTAGAAAAGCAAAATGGGATCAATTCTCCCAGGCTGGGTGCTGTGGAGTTATAATCATCGTACTCTGTATTAAAGGCCGATAAATTTACAGGCGTTTCAGGAAGACTACCCTGGTTATATTTATATCCATAAGGAAACTTATCACATGAGTTTAAAATAATCAAAACCACTAATGCCAATATTTTTGAGATGTTTTTCATGTGTTTTTGTTTTAATATACCCTTACAGAATACTACGCCATGTAAGAGGGTCAAAAGGCGTATTTACATCAGAAGACCAGTTTATCAAAGCAATTAGAAATAAAAACATAATTTTCTGTTTCATAGTTATTTACTTTTTTTGCATGGATGCAACGCCAGTTATCTCAAAACTCAGTCCCAATTTTCAAATACTCCCCAAATATAAAAGTAACAACCGAATTTTTATTGTTTTTTATGTGAATACTTGCAGGGATTGAATGGCCAGAAGGTAGTAAAAGTTTTTTTTTCAATTTTATATGAAGACTATATCCTTGTAAAAGCATTTTTAAACATAATTAAACAAAGTATCAATTTGGTTGTTTGCATTTGGTGTAAACACATAGTTTGCATTTTTCAAAACTTTAGAACAAACTGAAGATTAAACTATTAAATTAACAACAAAAAAGTAAAAAGATGAAAAAGATGAGATTATTTGCTACTATGCTTGCAGGTGCATTCCTTATGGCTGCCTGCGGAGGAACCAGTGAAAAAGCTGCTGAGGTATCGGATAGAATTGAACCCGGCGAAAAGCCTGAAAATGCAGTGGTGAAAAATATTGATATGGATATGAGTACCGTTGCCTGGGAAGCAACCAAAGTAACCGGCAAACATGATGGCACCATTGGTTTGTCATCAGGTGAACTTTACCTGGTTGATGACCAGATCGTTGGCGGAAACATTGTAATCGACATGACAGATATTGTTGTGCTGGATATTGAAGATCCTGAAACCAATGCCAAACTTCATGGACACCTGGAATCTGACGATTTCTTTTCAGTGGCTACTTACCCCGAAGCAACCTTTGAGATGGCCAACATTGAAAAGCGCGAAGATGCTGTTGAAGGCGAACCCAATTATACCATCAGTGGTAACCTTACCATTAAAGGTATTACCCACGGTATCACTTTCCCTGCCCACGTGCACATGGAAGACGGCGTAATGACTGCCAGGGCTGATTTTGACCTGGACCGTACCATGTGGGATGTAAGATTTGGTAGTGGTCGCTTTTTCGACAACCTGGGCGATAATCTGATTCACGATAACTTCAATATGAAGCTTGATATTGTAGCGGTAAACTAAAGACGGAAGTACAAAGTAAAAAAAAGGGGTTTTTAACTAAAAACCCCTTTTTTTATTAGCTGTGGCCAAGTTCATCCCATTCCGATTCATCAAAATCATCACCATCTTCATCGGTTCGCCAGGGAAAACTGTATAATCCTGCCTCCAGTCTTTCACGTTTTTGCTCTTCGCTCATATTCTCGTATTCAGCTTTGGCAGCCATCATTTTTAGTCTTTTCTCTTCCTCAATGGCATTGAGTTCGGCCATATACTTCTGTTCTATTTTGTTCCTGAGAAAATTATTGGCTACCGATGGAAAAAGTTCAAGCAACAGCTCTTCCTTTTCATTGGCTGCCAGTTTTACCCCACCAAACTCATCAAGCGCAGGGTTTTCCTGTTTCTGATAATCTTTCGGATCATAGCCTACTTCTTTGGGTGATCCGGTAATCTTCTTACGGAACTCAGCATCAATGGGTATGGGTGTTTTGCCGTAAAGTCCTTTCACCAGGTTTACAAACTGATTGGACTTGCTGGTATACATGGGGTTCCCTGCATTTTCATCCTGTATGCAGTTTACTGCCTGTACACCCACAATCTGGCTGGTAGGAGTAACAAGTGGCGGACAACCGGCAGAAAGCCTAACGCCTGGAATGATTTCAAGCACCCGGGGCAGTAATTCTTCCAGCTTCAGCTGCTTCAATTGTGCCAGCATATTGGTGTACATTCCACCGGGCACTTCCGCCATACGTACATTTTCATTGGGTGGCGGAAAATTAAAGTATTTTTCAATTGCCTGGGTGGTTTCAAGCAGTTCACGCTCCTTTTTCTCTGTGGCCAGGTCAATGGCCTTATAAAACAGGTCATCAATGGCTACAGGCAGTTTATCTTTTGAAAGGTCAAACTCCCTGGGAAATATTTTGTAGGAATCAAATTCGGCTAGTTCCTCACGGATCTTTTTCAGTTCCCGGTTTATGGGAGCTATTACATCCACATTCACACCGGTTTCAATGCCGAGCTTATCACAGAAAATATGAATAATTTCGTAAGCCGGTGCAGCTGGTCCCCCTGCGAAATTCATAATGGAAGTATCAACAATATCTACTCCATTTATGATGGCTGTAAGAGCTGATGCCAAACCATAGCCGGGGGTTGAGTGGGTGTGAAAATCGATGGGGATTTTAATTTCTTTCTTCATCATATTTATGATGATGCCCGATTTTACAGGGGGTATCAGGCCCGCCATATCCTTAATGGTTACCATATCGGCACCCATATCTTCCAGTTCTTTGGCCTTGTTTACAAAATATTCAATGGTAAAAATCTTTTGGGGCAGGGGTTGTCCCTTTAAGAAACCCATGAGTCTTTCCTTCTTCGAAAAGCGTGGATCTACAGTATAGCAAACCGTACAATCGGCAATACCTCCGTTCTCTTTCACAAACTTAATGGTTGATTTGATGTTGTTGGCATCATTCAGTGCATCGAAAATACGCATGATATCTATACCCGACTGAACTGCATTTCTGTTGAAACCCTCAATTACCGAATCGGGGTAGGGATTGTAGCCAAACAGGTTACGTCCGCGCGATAAAGCTGTAAGTTTCGAAGAATCGCCTATAACGGCTTTTATTTTTTCCAGTCTTTTCCATGGATCTTCATTCAGATAACGCATTACCGAGTCGGGTACAGCACCTCCCCACACCTCCATGGCATAAAAACCGGCATCTTTAAAGAGTGGAAGCACACGGTCAACCTGTTCCTGGGTCATTCGGGTAGCAAAAAGAGATTGCTGTCCATCGCGTAAAGTAAGATCCCGGATTTTTATTTGTTGATTCATAAATTCTAATACTAATTTTTCTTCTGTAACAATATTACAAAGATATAAGAATTGTAGTATTGTTAATCAATTAACAAATTTTATTACTGCCACTAAACATAAGATTAATAAACGTTTTGAGCGCAAATAGATCAGAAAGGAAATTCATCCTTTTCATGGTCCCTGGGCCCCTGATCATCACCAAGAGGTATGGCCTGCTGATGTACCGCATTGCTTTCCACATAAATGGCTTTGTAGGGTTCGGTAGGACATGCAAACTCGCATGCGCCGCAGCCGATACAAAGCTCAGGATTTACTTCAGGGAGCCACAAACCATTGTATGGAACCATTGTTACGGCCTTAGTAGGGCAGTGTTCTGAACAGGCACCGCAATCAGTACCTTCAACAGTAACCACACAGCTTTCATAGATAAATTTGGCAATACCCAGTTGAGTTATATGCTTGGTATCTCGATCAAGCTTTGTAAGAGCGCCGGTAGGACATACTTCGGTGCATCGCGTGCAATCAAAGTTACAAAAGCTTTTATGGTAATCCATTTGGGGCTGCATAAAGCCCTCCAGTCCATAATCAAAAAAGGAAGGTACTATTACATTGGTAGGACAGGTCCCTACACACAAATAACATGCGATGCATTTGCCAGTAAAGTGATCGTGGCTTAATGAACCAGGTGGGGTAACGGGCAGTTTGGATCCCGATGGAATCATACCTGGATTGCCGGACTCAACCTGTGCCTTTGCCATTTTTTTCAATAATGGAATACTCATTACCCCTCCTGCCAGTGTAAGCAGGAAAGATCTTTTTTCATTGCGTACCTTATCTTCCTTATTGGATGTAACAACTTGTTTTTTACCAAAGTAAGCATTTTCATAATACAAACCGTTGTTGGCACAACTATCAAAACAATTAAAGCAGCTTACACACCGGCTCATATCAACGGTTTTATTTTTGCTGTCAAGACATTCTGCCTTGCAGACTCTTTCGCATTTTCCGCAAAAGGTACAGGCTTCGTCTCTGAATGCCACCCGGTAAACTGACCGGTTGGAAACCAACCCCAGCAACGAGCCCACCGGACAGAGAGAATTGCAGAAAAGTCTTCCGCGCCAGATACTCATAGTCATGATAACCCCCAGAATACCCACCGAAACGGCAACTACATCGCGTGGTAACGATTGTTTAAGGAAAGGTGTAATGAAAAACAGATCGAGCCTTTCGAGCAGCCCCGACAGTACATTAACTCCTCTGGTAAACACCGGCTGAAAAAGCGTTACGCTTATCTTGCCGAAATTGGAATACGGGTCAAGCAGGTTTAACAGAAATAAACTTCCGAATATCCAGAATAAAAGCGTTGCCGCCAATAATGAATAACGTAAAATGAACTTCCTGTTGGATGTGTATACAAATCTTCTTTTCTTTTTCGACTTAAACCTTTTCCCCACAGCAATAAAAATATCCTGGAGAGTTCCCAGTGGACAAATGGAAGAGCAATAGACCCTCCCAAACAGGAAGGTAAGCAGCAATATCAACAGAAAACCCAGCGAAGAAACTGCAAAAGCAATGGCGGTAAACCTCAGAAGTGATGGAAAAAACTGCAACCGCAATAAAAACTCAGCTATCGGATCAACAAACCGCCCGTGCACATTCATAAAAAAGAGAAATAAAAATCCAAATATCAGAAGAGATACAACAATCCTGATTTTTCTAAGATAAGGGTAAAGCATGAGTTTTAATTTTGGAAGAAATGTTTTGTTAACAGTTTTAATAATTCCCACCTGGGGGTAGCAGCATCAGGTAAACGATGTTACATATAAACTCTCTGGATGTTAAGTTTTGTAAGATCCAGACTACCAATTTTCATCCTGTCGGCAATGGCGATGTGTCCGATATTGGCAGGCTCTTCGCCGAATATCATAGCGCTTGCTGCATCAATAGCCACAATATCAGACGAAACCAACAGGCTGTTTTTCCTGACAAGATCGGCAGTTGATGTACCCCTTGGACCGTTCCTGGTCATCACCAGCATGGCATCTACAATATTAAGATCGGGTTTGCGGTACAGGCAGAAGTCGGCAATACACTGATTCAGGTCATTACGGTGCCAGTAGCGGCGATCCCAAACTATTCCCATCAGGTTTTTCATGGCAATGGTAAGCCGTGCCGAGCTATGGTGCTTGAGTACAGGCACATTGATAAAAACATCATTATCAAGGATCTGCTCGTGTACTTTGGCTTCCTTCAAACTTTCTGCGCCTGGTATGGTTACATCACGGTAGTTTCGTTCAAAATTTCCCGGAACAATGCGCGCTCCTGCATCACGGGCGGCTTTTTCAATGCCGCTGTTATCATAGCTGCGCTGCCAGTTGTCGCAGGTGTGGTCAAAAACCGTTACCCGGGAAGCACCAGCTTCCATGCAATGCCTTACCACTGCACCAACCAGCTCAGGATTGGTATTTCCGGCGCGATCCGGACCAACATCCCAGCCGATATTGGGCTTTACAACAACGGTTTGTCCGGGTTTTACCCACTGCGACATACCCCCCATTTCCTGCATGGCCCTTTCAAACATGGCCACAATATTGGAACCCCTTACAGCCACAAGGTCATAGTTGCCTTTTATAATATGGGGTTTTAATCCTGCCAGGGCGGGAGTATACGACCTCAGGGCCGATGCACCCAGTCCGGCAGCTGCACCATATAAAAAACTTTTTCTGATAAAATCTCTTCTTTCCATGGTTATATATTTTGAATAATAAACCTGTAATACAATTTCATAACATCACAAAATTAAGATTCCTGAAATAATTTTCTTATTTTTGGACACATATATTCATAATTAAGGCCTTATTTATAATCAATTTAAATATTAACCGGTAAAAGATCATTCTATGCAATTAACTTTAAACACACCTGCAGCAAGACTGAGCGTAAAAAGTATACTTCTTGACGTGGTTGCGATTGCCTTTGTTTATTTGGTGCCAACCTTCTCACATATGCTAAGTTTCCCATTGTACTATATTGAACCTATGCGTATAATGGTTATACTTGCCATGATTCATACTCACCGAAATAATGCCTACATACTGGCATTAACCTTACCGCTGGTTTCTTTTGCACTGGCAGCGCATCCCGTACTGATAAAATCCATGCTTATAGCCATTGAACTGGTTGCCATGGTAGCAGTATTTCAATTGCTGCACAAAAGAATTCACATGCTTGCAGCCATTTTTCTTAGTATCTGGATCAGTAAACTCTTTTACTATCTCATGAAATTTGCTGCCGTTTCTACCATAATGCCCGATCAATCAATGATTGGAATAGCACTTCACATCCAGCTGATTGTGTCAATCGTAATGAGTTTTTATGTATTCATGGTAATGCGCAAATCAAATACATAATGATTAAACAGCGCAGAGATTTTTATCAAACATGTTTCAATTTCTTTTATAAATTAAATTTTCAAACCAAAACCTGACTTATGAAAAAGTACCTGATGATCGTTGGCATTGCAGCATTTTTTGGATTACTCTTAAGCTCTTGTCAAAGTAAAAACTCTCCCGAGTATGTTGCCGACAAGTTTTTAACCCATTTATCAAACGGTGAATTTGAAGAAGCCTCAGAATATGCAACCGAAAAAACCGGCCAGATGCTGTCAATGGCAGCCGCATTTGCAGGTGAAATGATGGAGGAACGTGAAAAGCATGAAGATCTTACCTGCGAAATTGAAAGCGACAAAGCCAAATGTACCTATACGGTGGGCGAAGAAATCGATACCATCGATCTGGTAAAACAAGATGGCAAATGGCTTGTACACCAGGAAAAATAAATGCATTAAGAAAAACTTTATATCAAAAAAGGGGTTGCCACCCCTTTTTTTAGCTTAACACCAATCCTTAAAAAAATGAATGTTATCATTACCGGGGCTTCCAGGGGAATAGGTCTCGAACTCACCCGGAAATTCCTTACAGGAAAAAACCGCATTATTGCTTTGTCGCGAAATACTGAAACCCTCGAAAAGCTCAATGCCGGGGAAGCCCTCAAATATATTTCCTTCGACTTGCAGCAGGCTGAAAAGAATGCTGAATTAATTTCTTTAGTTGAGGAGCACTTCAAACAAAAAGTGGATATAGTAATAAATAATGCAGGATCATTGATCAGGAAACCATTTTCACAATATTTACCTGAAGATTTTGATCAGATGTTTTCGGTAAATGTAAAAGCAGTATTTCTTTTGATCCAAAGTTTGCTGCCTTATTTTAATTCACCTTCACACATCGTAAATATAACCAGCATGGGAGGTTTCCAGGGAAGTGAAAAATTTCCGGAACTTGCTCTTTATGCCGCCAGCAAAGGAGCCCTGTCAACCTTATCAGAATGCCTTGCTGTTGAATTAAAACCACAAAACATTTCAGTAAATGCCCTGGCCATTGGTGCTGTAGATACCGTAATGCTAAAGGAGGCTTTTCCGGGTTATAAGGCCAGTGTTTCAGCATCGGATATGGCTGAGTATATCAAAGAGTTTGCTGTAAACGGCCATAAGGTTTATAACGGAAAGATCTTACCCGTATCCCTTTCCACTCCCTGATAAGTATGTTTAATTGTTCCCTGATCCCTGATCAATACTTCAATTAAACTCCCATTTTTTATAACTTTGTAACCCAATCCCGAATCACGAACCGATCCAAAGGCGAGCTCATCGAAGCTAAATACGAAGCACGAAATAGGAAGCACGAAATATTAAGTACGAAAATCCTTATTCATTTATTTTCTAATTTTTTGACTTTCTCAATAACCCAATAACCATACAACCCAATAACCCAATGTCAGATCGCACAGAAAACATAGAACACCCCGGAATCATTGACCGCATCGAGGATAAGCGTGTTTGGGTTAGCATTCAGCCCCGGTCGGCATGTGGTAATTGTCATTCAAAATCGTATTGTGGCATGGCCGAAGTGGCAGAAAAAATTGTTGAAGTGCAAACGCCCGGTAATGGGAAAACATATCAAACCGGGCAACATGTTATTATCTCACTGAAAAAATCACTCGGGTACAGAGCCCTGCTTCTGGGTTATTTATTCCCCTTCCTTATTTTGATGCTTTCGTTGATACTTCTTATTTCAGTGACAAGAAATGAAGCATTGGCGGCAATTACATCCATTCTCTTAATGGTTCCCTATTATCTGTTGCTATATATTAACAGGGAAAAAATTAAATCATCATTCCGCTTCTACATCAAATATTGATAATATGGAAAACTTCTTTAGCAGAACTAACTCACCATCTTTCGCAATTTCACAGATATTCGCTTTGTTAACCAATTAACAATTATAAATTTAGACGAATTCTAAATTGTATTGCAACAAATTGTGCTCCAAAGGATTCCGCAGTAATTCGTCTTGCTAAAGCTTAAAATCAAGATAAAACCAGTTTAAAAGCAATTTAAATTTAGGCATTACATACCGTTTGATTTAATTATGTTTTCTATTTTTGTCTGAATAACAACTCTGAAATCAAAAATACATGATTTTTTTCATTCACTAACAAAACAAACAAAGGTGAACGAAATTACACTTATCTCCGTCATTTCACTGGGCTCATTAGGCACCATTGCCGCAATAGTATTGTATATG
Organism: Bacteroidales bacterium; assembly: GCA_046261715.1. Lineage (GTDB taxonomy): Bacteria > Bacteroidota > Bacteroidia > Bacteroidales > UBA7960 > SKVR01. The sequence goes on along the minus strand of JBHEOF010000027.1, from coordinate 26,472 downwards.
GTAGCCCAGAAATTCAAAGTAAAAGAGGATCCCCGCATTGACCTCGTTGAAGAAAAACTCCCTGGTGCCAACTGCGGTGGCTGCGGCTATGCAGGTTGTCGTGCCCTGGCCGAAGAAATTGTAAAAAAAGAAAGCCTCGATGGGCTAAGTTGCCCTCCGGGTGGCAACGAAGTAATGGCTGAAGTAGCTTCGGTGCTTGGACTTGAGGCTGCTGAGCAGGATCCTACCATAGCCGTGGTAAGATGTTCAGGTAGCAAAGAAAACGCACCTCCAAAGGTTAAATATGAAGGTGATATGACCTGTGCATTTGCCCATAGTCTTTTCTCAGGTGAAGGGGGTTGCCCCAGTGGTTGTCTGGGTTATGGTGATTGTGTTGCATCATGCGACTTCGATGCAATATTTATGAATGATGAAACTGGTTTGCCTGTAGTTAAAGACAACTGCGTTTCATGCGGTGCCTGTGTAAAGGCGTGCCCAAGAAATATCATCGAAATCAGAAAAAGAGGTAAAAAGGACCGAAGAATATTCGTATCATGCATTAATGTTGAAAAAGGCGGCGTAGCGCGTAAAAATTGTAAAGTGGCCTGCATAGGTTGCGGTAAATGTGTTAAAGAATGTAAGTTCGATGCCATTATTTTTGAAAATAACCTTGCATACATTGACTTCAACAAGTGCACACTCTGCCGGAAATGTCCGCCGGTTTGCCCTACAGGTGCTATCCACGAACTAAACTTCCCGCCAAGGAAGCCGAAGCCGGAAAACAAAACTGAGCCTGCAGAGGCATAATTATCTTTTTTGATTTTTAAAAATATATTGTGAGTCAAAAAAAGGAGACCAAAATTGAAAACATTTAAATCAGGAGGTGTTCATCCACCCGAAAATAAAATCTCGCACAGTGCAGCAATAGAAGTATTGCCTGTGCCTGAAACAGTTACCATCCCAATTTCCCAACACCTGGGTGTACCTGCAAACCCGATAGTAAAAAAAGGTGATTCCGTGAAAACCGGACAGCTCATTGCCAAAGGAGAGGCATTCATTTCGGCCAATGTGCACGCATCAGTCAGCGGTACGGTGCAAAAAATTGATGAAGTAACCGATTCAAGCGGTTACAGGAAAAAAGCTATCGTAATTAAAGTTGAAGGTGATGAGTGGGAAGAGGGTATCGATCTGAGTAAAGACCTTGTAAAAGACATTACACTCAGCCCCAAGGAAATAGTAAGCCGCATAAATGAAAAAGGTATTGTGGGCCTGGGAGGTGCTACATTTCCATCGCATGTAAAAATGATGGTTCCTGAAGGAAAAAAAGTCGAATATCTTATCATTAACGGTGTGGAATGTGAGCCTTACCTTACATCTGACCACCGCCTGATGCTTGAGAAAGCAGAGGAAATGCTGGTGGGTATACGTATACAAATGCGGGCACTGGGTGTTGAAAAAGCCATTATAGGTATTGAGAATAACAAACCCGATGCCATAGAACATATCCGGGGTTTGCTCGCAGATTACCCCGGCATCAGTATTGAACCACTGAAGGTGAAATACCCGCAGGGGGGTGAGAAACAACTGATCAAGGCATTGCTGAACCGTGAGGTTCCATCGGGTAAGCTTCCCATAGAAGTAGGTTGTGTGGTACATAATGTAGGAACTTCATTTGCTGTTTATGAAGCAGTTCAGAAGAACAAACCCCTTGTGGAAAGGGTAGTTACCGTTACCGGGAAGGGGCTTAAGTCGCCATCCAATTTCCTGGCGCGCATCGGCACTCCTATTTCTGCACTTATTGAAGCAGCAGGTGGCATGCCAGAAGATACAGGAAAAGTAGTAAATGGCGGACCTATGATGGGTAAAGCTCTTACCGATATCAATACGCCTGTAACCAAAGGAACCAGCGGTATTCTTCTCTTTCCTGAGCAGGAAGCTCACCGCAGACCAGTTCACAACTGCATTCGCTGCGGACGTTGTGCGGGCATCTGCCCTATGGGTCTTGAACCATACCTGCTGGCGGTTCTGGCAGATAATAAAAAGTTTGAAGACTGCGAAGAAGAAAGAATTATGGATTGTATGGAATGCGGATCGTGCATGTACATTTGTCCTTCAGGCCGCCCCCTGCTCGACCAGATCAGGAAAGGAAAAAGTGAAGTGGGCAAAATTATGCGTGCCCGTAATAAATAACTGAGTTTTATTTTGGGAAATTTTTATCAAACAGATTTGCTAAAGAATAAACAAATATGAATCTATTAACCGTTTCGGGCTCACCCCATGTTTACACAGAAGAATCTGTGAGCAATATCATGTATGGTGTGGTGCTGTCGCTTATACCGGCTGCGCTGGTATCGTTTTACTTTTTCGGGCTGGCAGCAATCATGGTTACTATTACGGCCGTGGCATCGTGCATGTTTTTTGAATACATTATTCAGCGATACCTGTTCAAAGGGCCGGTTACCATTTTCGACGGATCGGCTGTTATTACCGGCGTGCTGCTGGCTTTTATCGTACCTGCAAGCCTTCCGCTATGGATGGTGGTCATAGGCTCGCTGGTTTCAATCGGTATGGCAAAGATGACCTTCGGCGGATTGGGAAAAAACGTTTTTAACCCTGCACTGGTAGGGAGGGTTTTCCTGATGATCTCTTTTCCTGTGGAAATGAACATGTATCCCAAACCCACTTCCTTCAGCACCCAGCTTACCGATATTGTAACCGGGCCTACTCCGCTGGCAATGGTAAAAGAAGGTGTGGCTCAGGGTGAGAAGGTCTCTGATATTTTACCCGAAATACCCGAATATGCTAACCTGCTGATGGGGAACATGGGTGGTTCGGTTGGAGAAATTTCAGCCATAGCTATCATATTGGGCGGTATTTACATGCTCATTAAAAAGTACATTACCTGGGAAGTCCCTGCAGCCTATATCGGTTCAGTGTTTGTGCTTGCCGGTATACTCTGGATGGTCGATCCCACTTACTACGTTGACCCGTTTTTCCACCTTATAACCGGCGGTTTGATGCTTGGTGCCATTTACATGGCCACCGATATGGTAACAAGCCCTATGAGCCGCTGGGGAATGATTGTGTATGGCATAGGGTGCGGCTTTCTCACTATTATCATAAGAATATTTGGAGCTTACCCCGAAGGTGTGGCATTTGCGATCCTAATAATGAATGGATTTGTTCCCTTAATCAACCGTGGTTTTAAACCCAAACGTTTTGGAGAGGAGGTAAAAAATGGCTAAAAAAGAATCTACCTTTTTGAATATGGTGCTTACCCTGCTGCTGGTAACAGGTATTGCATCATTTACCCTGGCTACCATATACAACCTTACCACAGAACCTATTGCCCAGGCGCGCGAAGCCAAACGGCAGTTTGCCATTAGCCAGGTAGTTCCTGAATTCGACCGCCTTGAAAGTAAAAATTTTCTTCCACCCGATGGAGGCGATTCACTGGAATTTAATTTTGCATATAAAAACAATGAATTGGTAGGGGTTGCAGTGAATACATGGACCAATAAAGGCTATTCAGGAAAGATATCGGCCATGGTAGGATTTGACACCGATGGAACAATCATTGACGTAGTGCATCTTCAGCATTCGGAAACCCCCGGGCTGGGAGACAAAATACAAAAAGGAAAGAGCGACTGGAGTGATCAGTTTATTGGTCTCGACCCTCAATCCACTGACCTGCGTGTATCCAAAGATAATGGCCAGATTGATGCCATTACTGCCGCTACTATTACATCCCGGGCTTATTGCGATGCTATCCAGCGAGCCTACAACACTTTTGCTGAACAAGTATTATCTCAAACCAAACAAGAGGGAGGTCCTGCATTATGAAGCAATGGAAAAATTTTACCAAAGGATTTATAAAAGACAACCCGGTATTTATTCAGTTGCTGGGTTTGTGTCCCGCACTGGGAGTTACCACATCAGCTTTTAACGGGCTTGGGATGGGACTGGCAACCACTTTTGTTCTTCTGGGTTCAAACACTGTGATTTCTATTATCAAAAATGTAATTCCAAACAAGGTAAGGATCCCCAGTTTTATCGTAATCATTGCTTCCTTTGTTACCATTGTACAGCTTACCATGGAAGCCTATTTGCCCGATCTGTTTGAGTCGCTGGGCCTGTTTATTCCTCTTATCGTTGTAAACTGCCTGGTTATGGGCCGTGCAGAAGCATTTGCCAGTAAAAACAATACCTGGAGTGCTATCGTGGATGGCCTCGGTATGGGACTCGGATTTGCTCTTGCTCTTACCATGCTGGGAGGTTTGCGCGAAATACTTGGTGCATATTCTATTTTTGGTGTACAACTTATACCGGGAACGACTGACGGTATGCTTGTTTTTGTGCTTGCACCCGGAGCATTTATCGGAATGGGTTATCTGATCATTCTTTTTAATTATCTCAAGAAAAAAACAGCTTAAAAAAATATAACCATGGAATATTTTGCAATCGTAATCGGAGCCATTTTTGTCAATAACATTGTATTGGCCCAGTTCCTGGGAATCTGCCCCTATATGGGCGTTTCGTCCAAAGTATCCACCTCGGTAGGCATGTCGGGAGCGGTATTATTTGTAATGACCCTTGCTACCATTGTTACCTTTTTAATATACAATTATGTACTGGTGCCATTTAACATCACCTATCTGCAAACCATCTCCTACATCCTGGTAATATCTTCGCTGGTACAAATGGTTGAAATTATTCTTAAGAAGGTAAGCCCTGAGCTTTACCAGGCATTGGGTATTTTTCTGCCTCTCATCACAACCAACTGTGCCATCATGGGTGTGGCATTGCTTACAGTTCAAAATGATTTTAATCTTTTACAGGGTGTGGTATTCGCAATATCACATGCTGCAGGTTTTTCGCTTGCAATTATTCTTTTTGCAGGCATCAGAGAGCATCTGGAACTGATGGATCTTCCCAAAGCCATGCGCGGCGCACCCGCAGCCCTGATTGTAGCAGGTATTCTCGCACTGGCATTTATGGGTTTTGCAGGATTGGTATAATACTTCAGCACTATTCAATAAAAAGGCTCGGAAATATTTGGTTTACTATGTAGAGATAATCCTTGTGATAAGCTTTAAAATTTTGTTATTTAATTGTCTGGTTTCTTCAATAAGTGGTTCAACAGTTTCCTGATCAAAATCCTTAAAATCGGTATAATCTGTTTCCTGTCTCCAGCGAAAAAGATTTGAATATAGTTTCCCCGATTTTTTATCAATTTTGCCTGTTTTTATAAAGTGTAGGAAGAATTTCGTTCGGACACCATTATGTGTCTCTGTTGTAATACCAGCCGAGAAAAGAAGTGCACTGATCAGATAATATGATGAGTAGTATAATCGATTAACTGCTGAATTCCATCTTTGGCCGGATGCAAGAAATTCAGCATCACTGAAAATTTCTTTAGATTTTGAAATTCGGTAACTGATATAATCTTCGCGGTTTCCTTCCATCACAAGGGTACTCCTTCTTTAAGGATATTTTGGTAAAACGGAGTAACTGAATATCTTGATTCCCAATCTTTTTTCGCGAAAACATAGGTTGTTATGGGTTGACCAATCTGCAATTCAAGGTCAAACAAAGTATCCTGATATTCCCGCTCTGTTTTTCTGTCAACTTCAGATTGATTCAGTAATATCAATACATCCCAGTCAGAATCATCCTTAGCATCACCCCTGGCATGTGATCCAAACAAAATAACCTCTGCCTCCGGATTCTTTTTATGAATCGTCTTTTTGATGAGTTGACTTGTCTGTTGTTCCTGATTCTGAATTTTCATACGACCTATTATTTATCATAGGTCAAATTTACAAATGTTTGCAAGAATCTCATAATTTAATAGGAGACGGGAACTTTGGGAGTAACATCATCTCCAATAAATTCCCCTGCAATTTTTACAACACATCATCGTTTTAACCACTATCTGTATTATTTTTGTACTTTCGCAAAAAAAGAATCTCATGCCGCTTGATACCATCATTGAACTTGAAAAGATATCCGTTTTTCAGAAAAATCAACTTATCCTTTCCGATGTAAGTATGAGCATTGAGAGAGGTGAGTTTTGTTATTTGATCGGGCGCACAGGTAGTGGAAAAAGTTCCCTGATGAAGGTATTGTATGCCGATCTGCCACTGGTAGATGGCAAAGCAAGAGTGGCGGGGTTTAATCTCCACGAATTGCGCGAGAAGCAGATTCCCTTCCTGAGAAGAAAGATCGGTATTGTTTTCCAGGACTTCCAGCTTTTGAACGATCGCAGCGTAAGAAACAATCTCTTGTTTGTGATGAATGCCACCGGCTGGCGCGATAAAATCGCCATGGAAGAACGGCTGGAAGGCGTATTGGAAAAAGTAGGATTGCAAACCAAAGGATTTAAAATGCCTCACCAGCTCTCAGGTGGTGAACAACAACGTGTGGTTATTGCCCGGGCACTGATCAATGACCCGGATATTATTCTGGCCGATGAGCCTACCGGAAACCTTGACCCCGAAACCAGCCTGGGAATTATGGAACTAATGCTGGATATCAGCCGAACCGGCAGGGCAATACTTATGGCAACCCATGATTATACCCTTTTTGAACAGTTTCCGGGAAGAATTTTCAGATGCGACAGTGGAAAGGTGGTAGATCTGAACCCCGATTACTACCAAAATGTGAATGAAGAAGAAAAGGAAAGCTAAAACTTCTTTTATTGCTTTACTACAAAAACTGCCTGTAACCCTTTTCCAGGATTTTTTCCTCGTTTTCCCAACACAGTTGCTCGGAAGCTTTTAAAGCATTTTCTTTCCATGACATATATCTGCTTTCATCGTTGAAAACAAAATGTATCGTCTCAGCAATATGGACAGGATCATGGTTTTTTATGCATACGCCTACATTATAATCTTCCACAATTTTCTTTACTTCCGTAAGCGATGAGGCCATTACCGGTATTCCTGCACCAATATAATCAAAAAGCTTATTTGGCAAGCTATACTGATAATTGGGACTTACAGGCTTATCGATGGAAACACCCAGATCGGCCAGGGCAGTGTATTGCATCAATTTTTCGTAAGGCATGCGTGGAATAAATTTCACCACACTGTTCCGATTCAAATCACTGGTAAGCTTTTGTATCTGGTTCCACACATCGCCGCTACCGATAAAATAAAGTAATACATTTTCCAGATTATACTGAGGCTGCATGGCCTGGATCAGTTCTTCTGCTCCACGGTGAATGTTGATGGCCCCTCCCTGCATGAGCACGATCTTTTTATCTGAAGGCCAGCCAATATCTTTCCTGGAAAGTTTTTCTCTCTGTGTATATCTTTTTGGAATGTTTCGCACTACCTTTATCTTAACCCCGTATTCTTTTTCATAAAGATCAGCTATGGATTGGTTAACCGTGAAAACATTCTTCAGCCGTGGAAAAATCCATTTCTCTATTTGTTTCCATGTTTTTCTTACACGAGGTCGGTGCATAAGTTCTGTAGAACCTGTAAAATACTCATGGGTGTCATATACCAGGGGTATTCTTTTTATTCGCGAAACCAGAAAGTTAGGCAGCAACGTGTCGAGATCGTTGGAAACCAGCAGGTCGTTTTTCTGAAACAACAGATAGAAAAAAAGCTTAAAGTTATATTCAGCATAGAAGAGAAACCCTTTGTGAAAAAGCAACCTGAATCTGTAACTCATGAAGTTGCTATGCTTGAATTCAGGACTATCCGGCTTTTTTCTTCCAACAAGGAGCACGTTGAATCCCTTCCGGTGAAGAAAATCACTTACCTTCAAAACTCTCTGATCCGTAACAAGATCATTGGTTACCGATAAACATACCTTTTTCAATGTATCCTGATCTTTTTTATTCCTGTTTCGTTAAAACCAAAATCTAACTTTCAGCAAGTGATTATTTACTATTGAATCTCAAAATACTAAACCACGGCTTCCCTATCCTTCATCGCCTCTTCCTTTGATTTATAGCGTGATATTCTGATATTCAGGTATGCAAATATGACGGTCATAAACGGACTAATGATATTAAAAAAGCAGTAGGGAAGGAATGTTAGTGTGGGAATACCCAGTACGGTCGCCTGTGTTGCTCCGCAAGTATTCCATGGCACCAAAACCGAGGTGACCGTTCCGCTATCTTCCAGGGTTCGGCTCAGGTTCTGTGGTTTTAATCCTCTTTCCCGGTATGTTTCAGCAAACATTCGTCCGGGAACTACAATGCTCAAATATTGATCACTGGCAGTTATATTAAAGAAAATACAGGTACCTGCTGTTGATGCAACCAGAGATCCGGTATTATGCGCCAGTTTTATGACAGCTTCTGTAATTCGATGAAGCAAGCCGCTTGATTCCATGATACCTCCGAAGATCATGGCAGAAATAATAAGCCACACCGTATTTAGCATACCACTCATACCACCTGTTGAGAGCAGGCTATTCACCATCTCATTCTCAGTAACTACAGTAATATTAGTATACATAGACTTCATAATGGCAATATAGGCAGCCACGTGAAATCTGTCGTCAATCTGGCTGACCTGCTCAATAATCTGAGGTTGAAATATCAAAGCACACACAGCACCGGCAATGGTACCTATAAAAAGTGCTGGCAGAGCCGGAACCTTGCGAATGATAAGAAAAATAACCAGGGCAGGAACCAGGAATAAAAGGGGTGTAATATTAAATGTATTATCGATTGCATTCAATACTGGATTAATATCGCTATATTCAGTTCCACTGTAGGATCTAAGACCAATAATCAGAAAAATTATTAAAGCAATGGAGATGGATGGAATAGTAGTCCATGCCATATATCGGATATGAGTAAACAGGTCGGTGCCGGCCATGGCAGGTGCAAGGTTTGTGGTATCACTCAGGGGCGACATCTTATCGCCAAAATACGCTCCGGAAATAATGGCACCGCCTATAACACCATCGGGCATTCCCAGTGCACGCCCTATCCCCAACAGGGCTACTCCAAGAGTAGCTACCGTTGACCATGAACTGCCTGTCGCCAAAGAAACTATCGCACTAACCACACAGGCAGCAACCAGAAATATGGTAGGATTCAAAATTTGCAAACCATAGTAAATCATGGCAGGTACCACACCTCCGAGAAGCCAGGTTCCGGCCAGAGAACCTATCAGAAGCAGGATTAGTATTGCCGTCATAGCCGAACCAATGCTTTTCACTATCCCTGCGCGTAAATCCAGCCATGTATGTCCCAGGCTCATAGCAACTACGGCAGCAACGGATGCAGAAAGTATGAGTACGATCTGGTTGGAACCAAACAAAGAATCATCACCAAAAATAGTTACATTAACAGATATCAGTCCTGTTAGAAAGATCACCGGGATCAAGGCCTGAAACAATGTAGGTCGCCTGGTCTTTTTCGTCATACAAATGGGGAGTTAGCCGATGTCGTTTAACTACATTCTCAAAAGAAGGCGTAAAGTAAAGCCATTTTTTTCAATTCACAAAAAAAGATTTGAGGCAACAGTAGTGAAGCATTTTTATTTACTTTTGCGCCATGATTATTATTGATGACACGCTTATCTCCGATGAGCTTTATACTGAATATTTCGTTTGCGACCTGCCGGCCTGTCATGGTGGTTGTTGTGTACATGGAGATGCAGGCGCACCCCTTGATAAAGTAGAAACCAAAATCCTTGATGACATATATACACATGTAAAACCTTATATGCGCACCAAGGGCATTGAAACCATTGAAAAATCAGGAAAATACATTGTAGATATTGATGGTGAATTTACCACTCCGCTTATAAATAAGGAAGAGTGTGCATATGTATATTTTGATGAGAATAACATTGCAAAATGCGCTATTGAAAAGGCATGGGAGCAAAAAGTAGTCGATTTCCGGAAACCGGTTTCCTGTCATTTATATCCTGTAAGAATAACTAAATATTCCAACTACGAAGCTGTAAACTACCACCGCTGGCCCATTTGTGATCCTGCCCGTAAGTTTGGCAAAAAATTAAATGTCAGGGTATACGAATTCCTGAAAGACTCACTAATCCGCAAATACGGAAAAGAATGGTATACGCAACTTGATGAGTACGTAAAGATGACTTTTGAAAAGTAATGAGATGTCAAATGTGTGATGTTGGCATCATACATCATCCTTTCCCAATAATATTAATAGCTTTTTCAATCCGTGCAACTGTTTCTTCTTTTCCAAGCAGAACCATAATCTCCTTAAGATCCGGCCCCATGCCCGCTCCTACAAGTGAAAGCCTGAGGGCGATCATTAGTTTTCCGGCCCCCACTTCATGCTCTTCCATATAATCATGCAGCGCTTTGTCAATGGTTTCTACAGTAAACGATTCCAGATTTCTTAAAACATCCGTTACCTGCCGCAGGATGTCGGGAGTATCTTCTTTCCATTTCTTTTTCACCATTTTTTCGTCATATTCCCGGGGTGCAATAAAAAAGAAAATTGCCTGATCCCACATTTCATGCACAAAACTTACACGATCCTTCACCATAGAAACAATCTTTGTTATTTTCTCCATGGATTCATGAATGCCCCTGTCTTTCAGGATCAGGTCAAATAAAGCAGCAACTTCCTTATCATCTCTTCTCAGAAGATACTGATGATTGAACCATTTGGCTTTGGCAGGATCAAACTTCGAACCGGATTTCCCCACCCTTTCAAGAGAGAATGCTTCAACAAGTTCATCCATACTGAAAATTTCCTTATCGGTTCCTGGGTTCCATCCCAGCAATGCAAGCATATTTACAAAGGCATCGGCAAAATAACCCGATTCGCGGTATCCTGCAGAAATCTCACCGCTATTGGGATCGTTCCACATCAAAGGAAATACCGGAAAACCCAATCTGTCACCATCCCGCTTACTCAGCTTACCATTACCATCAGGTTTTAGCAAAAGGGGTAAATGAGCAAAATGTGGCATGCTGTTTTCCCAGCCCAGGCTTCTGTAGAGTAATACATGCAAAGGAAGCGAAGGAAGCCACTCCTCCCCTCTTATCACATGAGATATTTCCATAAGATAATCATCCACCACATTGGCCAGGTGATAAGTAGGCATACCATCACTCTTAAAAAGTACTTTATCATCCAGCAACGAAGTATTAACTTTCACAGTTCCACGGATTTGATCCTGCATAACAACTTCTTCATTCGCTGGCATTTTAAAACGAACCACATAGGGTGCACCCGATTCAAGCATAGCAACGGTTTCAACCCTGTTCAAAGTGAGAGAATTCTTCATACTTCCGCGTGTGGTTGCATCATACTGGGCATTACCTTTTTCTGCTTCAATGCGCTTGCGCATGGCTTCCAGTTCTTCGGCTGTATCAAAAGCATAATAGGCATGTCCGTTTTCAATAAGTTGTATAGCATACCGGCGGTAAAGCTCCTTGCGTTCTGACTGCCGGTAAGGAGCATGCGGACCATCTTTCCCCGGTCCTTCATCCCAATGAATTCCACACCAGCGTAGCGATTCCATGATATACTCCTCGGCACCCTGCACAAAACGATTCTGATCGGTATCTTCTATTCGCAACAGGAAATTGCCGCCATGTTTCCTGGCAAATAAATAATTATACAATGCGGTGCGAACACCTCCTATATGCAATGGGCCTGTAGGGCTGGGGGCAAATCTTACCCGAACTTTCTTATTTGTCATGACTCCTGATTCTGAAAAATACTCTGAAAAATTATTTTGTAAATAAGTAAAAACCTGTATCCGGAAACTAAAATATTGAGCAAAGATAAGTGTTTACTTGCGTTGAAAGCAGGATATCCGGATTTAATTTCCTGAAACAACTTTTTAAATAAATCATTTATAGCTTTTTGGTATATTTGGTTATTGAAATAATTTCCTGTTTTGGTATTTTTCAAAACCAATTTATTCATCAAAAGCAAAATAATGAGAAAACACTTACTTTCAATCATAATAATTATGATTTTGACTGTTCCTTTGCAAGCACAATGGAGCGACGATGCAATGGCAAACCTGCAAATCTCAGATCTGACAGGAGAACAGGTTATTTCCAAAACAGCCCTTTGTCCCAATGGTGATTATTACATTGGCTATTTTTCATCTGAAGATGGAAATTATAATGTAAGATTGCAGAGGCTGGATAACCAGGGAAGCAAGCTTTGGGAAGAAAACGGAATACTTGTAAGTGATCATCCGTCAATGTCATGGCTCACCGACTGGGACATGACCGCCGATCATGAAAATCATGCCATTCTTACGTGGCAGGACATTCGCTCAGAGGGCAACAATAATACGGTGGCTTATCGTATTGCACCCGACGGAACTTTTGTTTGGGGGGAAGACGGTATTATGCTTTCCAGCAGCACGGCTTTTGATGTTGCCCCAAAGGTAACTGTAACTGCCGAAAATAATGCTGTTTTCGCATGGCAATCTGACAATGTAATCATCATGCAAAAGATCAGTCCTGCCGGCACTAAACAATGGGGTGAGTGGGGTATTACCTTAACATCAGCAAACAGATATTCATGGCCTCAGTTGCTTCCTGTGGGTGAGGATGAGATCATAATGAAATTCTTTGATGATAGTGGACCCTTCAATGCTCCCACACGACTTATCTATGCACAGAAATTTGATAGTGATGGTAATCCGGTTTGGCCTTCCATTACAGTTGTAAATGACGAAGGGAATATCCAGGCATGGCACCAGATCCTTTCTTTCATAAATGATGGTAATGATGGTTTTTATATTGCATGGCATGATTATACTATGTCGGGCACACAGGCTTCATCATGGATACAGCACATCAATTCTGATGGTGTAGCCCAGTTTGAAACAAATGGCGTACTGCTTTCAACACGAATAAATTTCAACCAGTTCTATCCTTCTGTGGCAAAACCTGAAAACGATGAAAACGTTTATGTATACTGGAGAGAGGTGAACGGAGACCAGAACCAGTGGGGTATTTACGGTCAGAAGGTTTCACCTTCAGGTGAAAGATTATGGAGCGATGAAGGAAAGATCATTTATACGGTTGGCAACGAAGCCTATTATCCATATCTTGCAGATGCAGTAGATGAAGATGTTGTAATACTTTATGAAAATGGATCTGATCAATTAAAAGCAGCCCGTATTGACAGCAATGGAAGCTTTGTATGGGAACCCTCAGGGGTTGCAGTCAGTGATAATACATCTGCAAAAGTACATTTGTCGGCATCAGCCTTTGATGGCAATCAGTGGGTTTTTGCATGGGAAGACTCCAGATCAGGCAATGACGATATTTATGCCCAGAACCTGAATAAAAACGGAACCATCGGGGTAAGCGAACCTGATTTATATACTCTTACGCTTACAATAGAAGGTGAAGGAACAGTGGAAGTTAACGGAGAAGTTTACGCGGATCCGATTACAGTAGAAGAAGACACTGAACTTACGCTTGAAGCAATCCCCAACGAAAACTGGGTTTTTAGCACCTGGAGCGGTGATGTTGAATCGGACGAAAATTCTATTACAATTACTGTTAATACAGATTTTAACATTACAGCAACCTTCACAGCCATCCCAACATACACACTCACTCTATTGGCTGCGCCTGAAGATGCCGGAACAGTAACAGGTGAAGGCGAATATATGGCAGGCGAACAAGTTGAAATTACAGCCGAACCTATTGATGAGGCGATGTTCTTGTATTGGGCAGATGAAGACATGAATGAAATAACAGATAATCAAACGTATACCTTTTTTATGCCGGCAAATGACATTACAATGTATGCTGTATTCGGACCTCAACCCTTTGTCAATGAAATATCGCTAAGTAATTTCAGGTTATACCCCAACCCTGCTCAACATATCGTAGAACTATCTTCAGGTGTAGCTATTGAAGCAATTTTTATTTATGATCTTACCGGCAGATTGATATGGAAGACTGAAGGACTTCATGTTTCTGACTATCAGATAGATATTTCAGGATTCAATGCAGGCATATACATGGTAAAAGTGCAGGCAAAATTTGATTACCATACCAGAAGATTACAGATAGTGAGATGATTACACAGATAATTCATAAAAAGGAGACCTTCGGGTCTCTTTTTTTATGGGCGTAAATATTTCAATTAATTATCGTACCTTTGCACGACTTTTTAAAAAAGATAAAAATAAACCCACCAGTGGTCGTTATAAAAGATTTCCCCAGGTGACCAAACAATAACAATTTAGTTTTAATGGAAAATACAATTAGCTTCTCAGAGCTTGATCTGAGTGATGAAGTTTTGAGTGCAATTACTGAAATGGGTTATGAAAATGCAACTCCCATTCAGTCAGGGTCAATTCCTGTTATGAGAAAGGGACTTGACCTGATCGGGCAAGCACAAACCGGTACCGGAAAAACAGCTGCCTTTGGGTTACCTATACTTGAAATGATCGACCCCGAAAAGAAAAATGTTCAGGCTCTTATCCTCTCCCCCACACGTGAACTTTGCGTGCAAATAGCCGGGGAACTTGAAAAAATGTCGCGCTATAAAAAAGGCATGAATGTACTGTCAATTTATGGAGGTGATTCTATGCAAAGACAATTATCAGGTCTTAAAAGAGGAGCAAATATTGTTGCAGGCACCCCCGGACGGGTAATGGACCACCTGAGAAGAGGGACTCTTAAACTGCATGACCTGCAAATTGTTGTTCTTGATGAGGCAGATGAAATGCTCAACATGGGCTTCAGGGAAGATATCGAGACTATCCTGCAGGGTACCCCAACTGATAAACAAACTGTTATGTTTTCTGCCACCATGTCGAAACCTATAATGGATATCAGCCGCAATTTCTTAAAAAATCCCGAACTGATAAAAGTTATGGGCAACCATGTAGCAGCCTCTACAATAGAACAATCTTATTTTGAAACACGCGGTGTTAAGAAAGGAAAAATTATTTCGAGCCTGATACAGTTGCACGATTTTAAATTGTCACTGGTATTTTGCAATACCAAAGCAATGGTTGACAAAATAACTGAAGAAATGGTTGCAATGGGCCACAAAGCTGAAGCCCTTCATGGCGACATGAATCAGAATCTCAGAAATAAGGTAATGAACAGATTCAGAAAAGCTGAAATAAATATGCTTGTAGCTACTGATGTAGCCGCCAGGGGGCTTGATATAAACAATGTTGACGCTGTATTTAATTACGATAATCCGCATGATGTAGAATATTACGTGCATCGCATTGGCCGCACAGGTCGTGCCGGAAAAACCGGTAAAGCATACAGCTTTGCCGAATCGCGCAAAGATGACAGAAAAATCCAGCAATTGGAGAAGTTCATTAAAACAAGTATCATAAGACAAGATATTCCTGATGCAGGTGAATTAAGGCAAGCAAGAATAAACAAACTTGAGGAACAGTTAATGCAAATTGCTACCGACAATAACCTTAAAGAATATGAAAAAGTTTTGCATGATCTGTATCAAAAAGGTTTTGACCCCCATTTGCTTGCAGCTTGTTTGTTAAAGAACAAACTTGATCAGGATGGCATTGATCTTAACGAAGAGATCAAACCCAAATGGAAACAAGCCAGGGAAAGATCAAAACCACAACATAAAACTGATAACGATTACCGGCCAAAGGATTTAAAAGTAAGAATGCATCTGGCATTGGGTAAAAAAGATAAGGTAAAACCCGGAGACATTGTTGGTGCCATTACCGGTGAATGCAGAATAAGCGGCAGAGAAATTGGCGTAATAGATATGTTTGATCATTTCAGTTATTTTGATATTTCTGAAACGCATGTAAGAAAAGTCCTTAAAGGCATGAAGAGAAATACTATTAAAGGCAAAAAAGTCATTTTGTCAATTGCCCGAAACTAAACAATAATTTAAAATAAAAAAAGGCTGTAAGAATTATTAATCAATTCTTACAGCCTTTTTTTATTTGTTACTCAGCAAAACATTCTACCTGAAAAAAACAAAGACCCTTATAAACATAATAACACCAAATGCCATGAGGGTAAAACCTACAATTTTGTTAACCCATATCAGAACTTTAATATTTAAATAACGTCCGATTTTACTTGCAATGAGGCATTTCCCGGTATCAGTTATAAAAACTGTAGCAATGGCTGAAATAAAAAAAGTTGAAACTTCTTTTGTTCCCACACCAAATCTCGCACTAACAAAACTCATTACTCCAAGCCAGAAAATTAAAAGAAAAGGGTTCAGAATATTCATAAAGAATCCCTTAAGCAGGTAGCGTAACCTGCCTCCACCTGAAACACTTACTTTCACTTCAATACCCCGTTTTGTGCTTACTTTGTATTTTTTAAAGAAAGTCATTAATCCGAAAATAATAAGAACGCATCCGCCAATTATTCCAATCAAAAACTGGTTACTGTCATCTGTTAAGATCTTAATGATTCCAAGATAACTAAGAAATATAAGTGTTATATCACTCAAAGTAATACCGGCGGCAAATAATAAACCTGATTTCCATCCCTGATGTATACTGGTTTGCACCAGCGCAATAAATGCCGGACCGATCAAAAAGGCCAATGTAAGACCCAGTATGGCTCCTTCCAGGATTGATGATGCCATTGGGATAAAGAGTTTATTTATGGGTTATTATATTCTTTAAGATAATTTTCCCACTCCTGATGCTGTGCATGTTTTAATACCCTGGGAAATTTATTTTGCGCTCCTTCCTTTCCTTTTATCCTCATCCAGTTATAAAAAACATCAGAAGGAAGAATCTCTACAAAAATATCTTTTATTGCTGCAATTCGTTCAACTCTGTAATCATCATTAAGCACCTTCAGATTTTCATCAATAGCTTTTACAACATCTGATGAATCAATCTTGCTATCGGTTCCTATATACCATTTATGTGCAAACATAGTATCATGCTTTATGCCTGCCACTGTAAATTCACGAACTTCGATGTTTAGTTGATCTTCAGCCATTTTCACAGCCATATTCATGTTTTCCTGTGATAAATGTTCACCACACAAATTTAGAAAATGCTTGGTGCGGCCTGTAATGACAATTTCGTTCAACTCTTTAGAAGTAAATTTAATCATATCACCAACCAGGTAACGCCATGCACCGGCACATGTGCTAAGCAATAAAGCATATTCCTCACCTTCTTTCACCTGAGTAATACTTAATGTTTTTGCTTCAGGCTTTATATTTCCTTCATTATCAAAATTATCTGAATTAAAAGGTACAAACTCATGAAAAAGACCATTATCAAGAACCAGTTGCATACTGTCAGCTTTTGGGCGGCTCTGAAACGCAACAAATCCTTCTGATGCCAGATAGGTTTCAATATATGTAAGTGGCCTGCCCAATAACTTCTCAAAGCCTTTTTTATAAGGAGTGAAGGAAACCCCACCATGCACAAATATGGAAAGGTTGGGCCATATATCATGTATGTTTTTCAATTGATAATGATCAATGATCTTTTCAATCAATATCTGCCACCATGCAGGTACGCCAACTATAACACCAATATCCCAACCGGGAGCCTTCTTAACAATTTCATTCAGTTTGGTTGGCCAGTCACGCTCTTTCGATATTCTCTTCCCCGGTTTATAGAAATGCTGAAACCAGAAGGGTATATTTTTTGTGGTTATGCCAGATAAATCCCCTTCATAGTATGTACCATTGAAATTAAGATGGGTACTGCCACCCAGCATGAGAACACCCTTATCAAAGAATTCTTTGGGAAACTCATACCTTGCCAGCGAAAATATCTGTTTTATGCTTGTTTTTTTTATTGCCCTTAACATATCATTGGTTACGGGAATATATTTGCTTGATGCTTCAGATGTACCCGAACTTAAAGCAAAATATTTCACCTTTCCGGGCCAGGTAACGTATGCTTCACCCTGCAAAGATCTGTACCACCATTGTTTGAATATTTTATTATAATCATAAATCGGTACATTTTGCTGAAATTCTTCAATCAGATTTTCCTTTCTTTTCAGAATCCTGTTGAACCTGTAATGCTCGCCAAATGATGTATTAGCAGCTTTTCGCATCAATTTTCGCAACTCTTTTTCCTGTACAATTCCCGGTTGGGTAACCTTAAAAAATGCAGGTAAACGATTACGAATTGAAATGGCATTCTTTACTACAGACCCAAGAAAGTGCATATCTCTAACTAAATAATGGCGGTTTAATAATCTTCTTTGAAATTAATGAACATCAACAAAAATAATTAAATCTCTTCAATCCAACGCTTCACATCATCAGGTTTTGGAGCGGGCATGTCAAGTTTTTGTTTCTTTCTGATGCCACATAGCTGATTAAATACTTTATTGGGATTGGCACCCTTAAGTGCTTCAGGATTTGCATAACCGGCATCTTTAATAACAGGAATCCACTCAACAGGTATCCCTGTCCCTTCAAATTCATCTTTATCCTGTGCTTCACCGGAAGAAGATTTTTCTGGTCGCATTTGCGGAAAGAATAAAACATCCTGAATAGAATTACTGTTGGTTAAAATCATGGCCAGCCTGTCAATTCCTATGCCTAATCCTGCAGTCGGAGGCATTCCATGCTCTATTGAGCGTAAAAAATCTTCATCAAGTATCATTGCCTCCGGATCTCCTCTGCGGCCCAGTTCAAGTTGTTCTTCAAATCTTGCCCGCTGATCAACAGGGTCATTCAACTCACTGAATGCATTGCATATTTCCTTGCCGTTGCAGATGGCTTCAAAACGCTCAACCAGGCCTGGAACACTTCTGTGTTTTTTGGCAAGCGGCGACATTTCAATGGGATAATCCGTAATAAATGTTGGCTGTATAAGTTGTGCTTCACATTTTTCACCAAAAATCTCATCAATAATCTTTCCCCTTCCCATAGTTTCATCGGTTTCTACACCAAGACTTCGTGCAGTCTTTCTCATTTGATCTTCATCCATTTCTGAGATATCTACTCCGGTAAAATGCATAATGGCTCCATACATGGTTAATCTTTTCCAGGGTCTTTTGAAATTGATCATTTTATCACCAACTTTTACTTCAGTAGTTCCGTAAAGGTCAAGAGTGATCTTTTCAATCATCTCCTCCACCAGATCCATCATCCACTCATAGTCTTGGTATGCCACATACAATTCCATCTGGGTGAATTCGGGGTTATGAAAACGACTCATCCCTTCATTTCTAAAATCCTTGGCAAACTCAAATACACCATCAAAACCACCAACAATCAATCTTTTGAGATATAATTCATTTGCTATACGCAGATACAAGGTAGTATCCAGTGTATTATGGTACGTTTTAAAGGGACGTGCAGCGGCGCCTCCATAGATGGGTTGAAGAACAGGAGTTTCTACCTCCAGATAACCCTTATTGAGCAAAAAATCACGCATGGATTGTATCACTTGTGCCCGTTTACGAAACGTATTACGAATCTCCGGATTCACGATCAAATCGAGGTAACGCTGTCTGTATCTTTGTTCAGCATCGGTGAAGGCATCATATACCTGCCCGTCTTTTTCCTTAACAACAGGAAGCGGACGCAATGATTTGGTAAGTATTTTAAATTCTTTTACATGAATGGTGATCTCTCCCATCCTGGTAATAAAAACAAAACCCTTTACTCCTATTATATCACCAATATCAAGAAGTCGTTTAAAAACTGTGTTATATAAGGTTTTATCTTCTCCGGGACAAATCTCATCACGATTAAAATACAATTGTATTCTGTCGGTTGAGTCCTGCAATTCAGCAAAGGATGCACTGCCCATAATTCTTCGGCCCATCAGGCGGCCGGCAATTTGTACATCCTGAAATAAGGAATTATCCTCCGGAAAACGTTTTAAGATATCACAGGCTGTTGCATTTACATCAAATTTTTCTGCGGGATAAGGATCGATCCCCAGCTCTTTAAGTTCATTCAGCGCATCACGCCTGAAACGTTCCTGTTCGCTTAACTTTACTGCCATATTATATTGAATGATTGCTTTAAAAAAATTCAGTAACCGGGATAATCTGAAAAATAAACATATAATCCCGGCACCAACTTTATCTTCTAAAATAATTTGCAAAGATAAGGATTCCTGTGGTTGTAAAAATGAAAGTTTTTGGTTTAGACAAGCAAAATAATTAATATATTGCAGGTCAATTTGTAGATACTTTATTATAATTGTTTTTTTAGAATATTGAAAAGCACCATTTATGAAATTTAATTTAACAAAACGGGTTTTATTATTTTCCTTTCTGCTTATACAAGCTGTAAGTGGCATGTCAGAAAAATATCATAGGGTAAGGATTAACCTTGAAGGCCGTGAATTGAAAGAGATTGCCCAACTAGGAGTTCCTGTTGAATCTGGAAGTTTTAAGCCGGGTTACTTTATCATCAGCGAATATTCTGAGAGGGATCTCGAACTTTTATCGGAAGCAGGTTTCTCTTATGAAGTTCTTATTCAGGATATGACTACATATTATATCAACAAGAATAAAAACTTTGACAAAGATGAACTGAACAGGAAAATGAGAACAGATAAATCATCAGGTAATTATCAAACACCTGAAAATTTTATGCTTGGATCGATGGGTGGGTTTCATACATACAGCGAATTACTTGATGATCTTGAAGCCATGCACACTCTTTTCCCGGATCTGATCTCTGAAAAACAACCTATTGGTGAAACCAATACCATCGAAGGTCGTCCGGTTTATTGGGTAAGAATATCCAACAATCCAAACGAAACACAGGATAAACCTAAAGTATTATACACAGCATTAACGCATGCCCGTGAACCGGCCTCAATGCAACAGATGCTTTTTCAGATGTGGTATCTGCTGGAAAATTATGATTCAGATCCTGAGATTCAGTATCTGATTGATAATGTAGAAATGTACTTCGTACCCGCTGTTAATCCCGATGGTTATATATATTGTGAAACTACGAACCCCAACGGAGGATCAATGCACAGAAAAAATAAGAGGTTGAATTCCGACGGGAGTATTGGTGTGGATCTAAACCGAAATTATGGCTACCAGTGGGGATATGACAACAGTGGCTCGTCACCTGCACCTTCATCGCCAACATACAGGGGAACAGGTCCCTTTTCTGAACCTGAAAGCCAATTGCAGAAAGAGCTGGCCGAAACCTTTGATTTTTCTCTTGCCCTGAATAATCATACATACAGCGATTTATTGATTTATCCATGGGGTTACAGCAGTAACCTTACGCCAGACGGAGAAACCTTCATTGAATATGCCAAGATCATGACAAGGGAAAATAATTACGTATATGGCACATGCTATGAAACACTTAATTATTTTGCTAATGGAGGATCTGACGACTGGTTTTACGGAGAGCAAACCACAAAGGATAAGGTTTTTGCTTTTACACCTGAAGCAGGAAAGCCAAGTGACGGATTTTGGCCTGCCATGAACCGAATAGAGGAAATCTGTGCCGGACACACTCACATGAATCTTTCTCTCGCCAGGCTTGCTCTTGCATATGCTGAGCTGGAAGATCTTACACTCCCTTATATCACTGATAACCAGTCCGAAATTGATTTTGAAATAACAAATTACGGACAGGCATCTCCATCAAACTATACGGTTTCAATCATACCTATCAGCCCTACCATTGTTGACACCGGTGATCCGGTAGTCTTTGAAGATATGGATGTTTTACAATCTGAAACTGCTTCCATTACAATGAACCTGGTTCCTGATTTAAATCAGGGAGCAGAAATTACATTTGTTCTTTCTCTTAGCAATGGTGAGTTTGCATGGAACGATACTATAACAAAATTTTTCGGACAACCTGAGGAATTGGTATTTGATTCCTGCGATAATCTTGATAACTGGAATACAAATACCTGGGGAATAAGCAATACAACTTATTATTCTGCCCCCGGTTCTGTTGCTGATAGCCCGGGCGGAAACTACAGCGATAATGCCAATACACATATTACCATTTCCCAGCCCTTTGATTTTACAGATGTTGCAGTGGCATGGGCACAATTTCATACTCGATATAACATAGAACTCAACTGGGATTATGTGCAATTTATGTATTCAATTGATGGTCAGCAAAACTGGATTCCTCTGGAAGGAAACTATACTGCCACAGGCAGTTCAAATCAGGATTCGGGTAAACCCCTTTATCATGGGGTTCAGGAAACCTGGGTTGAAGAACAAATTGATCTGTCTCATCTTACAGGACACAATGAAGTATGGTTCCGGTTCAGGCTTGTAAGTGATGGATATATCAACAAGGATGGTTTTTATTTTGATGATTTCTCCATTACAACCTTAATGTACTCCCCGGGATTTTTCTTTTTACCTCCCGAAACCATTAGTTTTTACCAAAATCAAAACACTGAGATTGACTTTGCCGATTACATTACCTGGAATATAAATCCTGATAACTTCCAGTTAAGCTGGGAAGGAAATGAAAACATCAATATTACTTTGAGCGAGCCGGCAGTTCTCACCCTTGAAAACTCAGATATTTACTGGACAGGCGAAGAGAACATATCGTTTACGATACAGGAAGGAGAAGTTGAGCTATCTGAAACAATTTCTGTTGTGAGTGAACCTGTGCCTCCACCTGTAATTATCGGTCAGGAAAATGCCGAAATTGAACAGGACGAATCTTTTTATTTTCAACCCTGGTTTCTTTTGGTAGAAGATATGTTTTTCAGTTACCCTGATGATTTTACTACCGAATTATCTGATGGTGAAAATTATGATCTCATTATGAGTAATATTATCAAACCTGACAGCGATTTTTCCGGAATACTTATTGTACCGGTTAAGATAAATAATGGTTTCACAGATAGTGATGTTTTCAATTTTGAAGTAACAGTCAATCAAAGCACGCAAACTGATGATCTTGAGAATTCAACAATGAATGTATTCTATGATGGTACATCAAAAGAACTGGTATTAAACTTTGGAAAAGATTATAATAATACTTATCAACTCACTATAAGTGATATCACAGGCCGGATAATTACACGTGAATCGATAACAGGTGGGCCCGGAGTAAGAGTTGATGTTCATTCATTGCTTAAAGGAATTTACATCATCTCCATTGCAGGACATGATATCATTAGTAAAAAGGTAATTATTTACTAATCGAACTAAAATAATTAAAAAATCGTTTAAAACACCTGAAAATCAATATTTTCGGGTGTTTTTCTTTATTTCAACAGAGAATCCTGACTGATTGAAATTTATAAAAATACAGTAATAATCATATCTTTTTGTAAATTCGCATTCCAATACAATCAAAACTTTCATTATGGACAAGCGCAATGAAAGAAGATCTCCTGAAATTCATTCGGGTCTTCTGATGATTTCCCTTCTGTTTTTTTTATTTGGTTTTTTACCACAAGCTACCATAGCAAAAACTGCTTTTGAAAAGATAAAGCCTGGTATGCACATTAAAGAAATCTCTGATATTATTGGCCTTCCATCCAAGACTGAAAAAGTAGAAAGATATCATTTTCACGAATTCGGAAAGGTTATTGTTAAAAACAAAAAGATACATGACATTCGTATTTCAGGAAAAAAGAAAGGTGAAGGCCCGCTGCTTCAATCACAGGAAGGCAATTCAGAATCAGAAAATAAGTTACGTTTTTTAAGAATTGGTACATCTTATGAAAACATAACCAATGTTGCAGGAACACCTGATACTGTAACTCCTGGTGAAGACCTTGTGTATAAGGATGGGGAATATATAATTGAAACCCAAAATGATATTGTAACAGAAGTTATTGAAAACAGAGAAACAGGTTTAGCAAGACTTGATTGGGTAAAGTTGAATTTCAGCCCGGCAGGCTTGCTGATTATGAATATTACACTGGCATTTATTATGTTTGGTGTTGCACTTGAAATCAAACTTGATAACTTCAAAAAAGTTTTCAAAGAACCAAAATCCATTTTATTAGGTATATTCAGCCAGTTCCTTGCATTGCCGGCTCTTACATTCCTTCTGATTTATTTCATTAAACCTACTCCCAGTGTTGCTCTTGGGATGATACTTGTTGCTGCCTGCCCTGGTGGAAATATCTCAAACTTTATGTCATCCCTGGCCAAAGGGAATACCGCGCTATCCATAAGTCTTACAGCTTTTGCAACCATTTCAGCAGTATTTATGACACCTGTCAACTTTGCCTTTTGGGGTGGTTTATATTCTGATACTGCCAATATGGTAATTCCTATCAGAATTGATTTCTTCGAAATGCTGAAAACTGTTTTGCTCCTTTTGGGAATTCCGGTTGTTTTGGGTATTTGGTTTTCAGGAAGATTTCCTGCGATAACTGCAAAGATTACCTCTCCGCTAAAAAAGATATCAATGGGAATATTCCTGGTATTCGTTATTATGGCATTACTGGGCAATATTGATTTCTTCAAATCCTATATTCATCTTATATTCTTTATAGTTCTTGGTCATAATGCTCTGGCACTTTTAACCGGATTCTCCATTGGCACACTGGGCAGAACATCCAGGGCTGACCGTCGCAGCCTCACGATAGAAACCGGTATTCAAAATTCAGGATTAGGTCTTGTTTTAATTTTCAACCCCAGGTTATTTGATGGATTGGGCGGAATGGCATTTATTGCAGCCTGGTGGGGCATCTGGCATATTATCTCCGGGTTGATTATGGCATATTCCTGGTCAAAAAAACCCTTGCCTAAAGAAGACCTGGAAACGGTAGATGTGAAATCTGAAAAATGATAAGCAGAGACAATATTCAGAAAAGCTCGATCAGGTATTACCTGCTGAAAAAGTACGTTGATTTTTGCTTCAGGGTTTTCTACCGGGTAAGATACATACATAAAGAGAAAACCAATACTAAGGAAGGAAGTATATTTGCCTGTAATCATCAGAATGCACTGATGGATGCATTGGCAATACATAGTTCTTTTACATGGCAACCTGTTTTTCTGGCAAGAGCTGATATTTTTAAGAATAAAACAATTGCCAGGATTTTGCAATTTCTTAAAATTCTTCCTGTATACCGGTTACGCGACGGTTATGATCAATTATCCAATAACCAGCAGGTTTTTCACCAGACTTTTAAGGTACTGAAAAACAGAACTCCTATAGCCATGTTTCCTGAAGGAAATCATTTGGGTATAAAAAAGGTCAGGAACCTTAAAAAAGGATTAGCAAGAATTGCTTTCAGTTTCAGGCATGAAACCCTTGAAAAAAATGAACTTAAGATAATTCCTGTAGGATTAAATTATGAAAATTACCATGATCCGGGAAGCTCACTTTATATTCAGTTTGGTGAGCCCCTATTGATTTCAGCATACGATAATGAATATGCTGAAAGTCCGGCCAAAGCTACTAATAAATTTCTTCAGGATCTTAAGAAAAGCCTGCAGCAAAATTCTATTCATATAGAAAATGAAGAATTATATCCGGTTGCGGATCTCGTCATCAAACTTTATGGAATAAACGCTAAAGTTAAAAATATCAAGGCTCAGGATATTCTTCAAAAACAAAAAGAACTCATTTCCAATCTTGAAAAATTATATGCTAAAGAACCCGAAAGTTATAATAATATTCGTTTTCATGCAGAAGCATTCAACAAAAAACTGAAGCACAATAAAATAAATCCTGAGTATCTAAAAATTCTTTTCACTGAAAATAAAACTTTCAAAACACTCTGGCAATTTGTTTTGATTGCAGGCACTTCGCCTTTTTATATATATTCCCTTATTAATAATATAATTCCCGTTTACCTGATACAAAAAATTACCCGGTTAATCAAAGACCCTCAATTTAAAAGTTCTGTTTTCTTTGTGGGAAGTATTTTCCTTATTCCTATCATTCATCTTCTTCAGGCCATAACTGTAACAGCCATAATAAATTCCTGGCAATGCGGACTCATTTATCTTTTAAGTTTACCTATAAGCTTTTGGTTCAAATTAAAATGGGAAAGAATCTTGCGCTTTTATTTGACCGGAATAAAGGCAAGAAAAATCATTACTACGATCAGGGAGCATTTCCTTGTAATTAAAGAATTCTACTCGACCTGAAACAAAAAACCCCCACCTTAAAAAAGATGAGGGTTTATAAAATCCGGCGACGACATACTCTCCCGGGTATTACCCCAGTACCATCTGCGCTGGCAGGCTTAACGACTCTGTTCGGAATGGGAAGAGGTGGACACTGCCGCTATTGTCACCTGAAAATCGTGATTGTAATCCCGCATGGCAATGCGGGAATACAATGACATGCGCCGGATAAATACCTGTAACATAAAAAAAACGCAGGAAGAAATCTTCGGGTGATTAGTACTGCTCGGCTTTGATGTTACCACCTTTACACCTGCAGCCTATCTACGTCATCGTCTTTAACGACCCTCTAATGGAAATCTTATCTTGAGGTAAGTTTCGTGCTTAGATGCTTTCAGCACTTATCTCATCCAAACTTAGCTACCCAGCGGTGCAACTGGCGTGACAACAGGTACACTAGCGGTGTGTCCAACCCGGTCCTCTCGTACTAGGGTCAGGACTTCTCAAGCTTCCAACGCCCGCAACAGATAG
>JBHEOF010000026.1:39335-39608 GCA_046261715.1 Bacteroidales bacterium | reverse complement strand
AATCAAACCAATTAGTTTATGTATCATCAATTGTATGAATAAATCACTTTTTGTTTCCTGAAATTACATTCTTAAATAGCTTTACCTTTGTATGTAATAAATAGAATTCCGTAAAACGGAAAGTATGGGAAATATATACATCGGCAATAAAACCATTACAACATCAACCGGAGTTGATTTATCTGATGCCGGAAGCATACGTTTTGATGATCTGAAAAAGGATAATCTTGAAAACTGGTTGAAAAAAATTGAAACATTAAATGAAACCACTAT
>JBHEOF010000026.1:0-39325 GCA_046261715.1 Bacteroidales bacterium | reverse complement strand
TTGAATTATCTGGAAGCTGCCGGTGGTCTGGTGCAAAACCCGGGCCGGCAGATCCTTTTTATTTTCCGACATGGAAAGTGGGATTTACCAAAGGGGAAGCCGGAAAAGAATGAAAACCTGGAACAAACAGCTATACGCGAAGTTGAAGAAGAATGCGGGATTTCAGGACTTACCATTTTGAAACCTTTACCTTCAACCTGGCATATTTATCAATTAAAGAACCACGAATATACTATAAAAAGAAGCTATTGGTATCATATGTCTTCAAAAAACTGGAAAAATATAAAGGTGCAGATAGAGGAAGGTATTACAGAAGCCAGATGGCTTGATATTCCCGTATCAGATAAAATACTCGACAATGCTTTTCTTTCTATAAAAGAATTGGTAAAGGAATTCCACCAAACCCTGATTTAGTTTTCAGTTTTTTCTTTTCAAGATGCGGTTAATCCTTTCTATTATATCTCCACTGGGTTTCATTGCCGGGTAGTCTATTATTCTACCCTGATCATCAATAATCACATAAACAGGTAGCGACCGAACCTCGTAAGCATCAAGGATGCGAAAATCATGGTTAAAATGGAAATTATACCATGGATAGTCACTACTTTGCACAAAAGCACTGAAAACAGCCGGATCTCTTTCAGTAGAAATATTGATAAAAACAACCTCATCGTGATTATCAAATTGTTTATATACTTCATTCAAAGCAATAAACTCAAGCAAACAACTTTCGCACCATGAAGCCCAAAAACCCATATAAATTATCTTGCCTTCAAAGTCCCCGGGTATTTGTTTTGCATTACCATTAACATCATACACTTCAATATCCGGTGCATAAGAACCACGGGTAAGTTTATTTTTCTCAAAAAGAATATTTCCTGCAATAATCCGATGCTCAGGAAATTTGCTGTTATTATTTACATGCTGAAGAATGCTTTCAACATTTTGCTGAATAAAGTCGGGATTTGAGTACATATCCTGAAGAGCCTTAACCATAACCAATTCACGCAAACGTTCATTTTTTAGCAGAGTATCTTTTCCGAGAGAATCTATCAGGGCATCATAGCTATTCAGGTGATTTACCGTATGTGTCAAATCCGACACCTTTACATTTCTGCTACCGGCAAAAATATATGTATCAAAAACAGCATTAAAGTAATTCATATATTGTGTGTTATGATACAATACAGGACGGTTCAGGATATATTTATTCATTTGTGCACTAAAGCTCTCGAGATTTGCAGTCCGGTAGTAGTATGCATATTTATACTGATAATAATCTCTGAACCATTCATCATCAACTTCAGCAAATATTGAATCGGTATGCGAGCGAAAATCATCAAACAAATTGCGGTTTCTGCCCTGATGTATGCGTGAAAAGTTTTTCAGAAGAAATTCATGAAATAATTCATCAAATTCATCAATACGATCATTCAGGGTGTTTTCCGGTTCAATGATAGTATAATTGAAATACCATGGATCAAGGTATGGATTGCGACTGTCATCGAGATGGGAAAAATTCACAGGTTCAAATTCCAGTGAATAGGTATTTCCCGGTTCAACGAATAATCCCATGCGGGCATGATCCATTCTGAGAAAAACATATTGTGTATTACGTCTTGTTATATCAATACTGAATCTGCCCGAATCATCAACAACAGCTGAACCGATTTCCTGCTCATGAAAAGAAATCATATCGCCATATTCCATTAAACGAATTGTTAATCCTTCTGCCCCCGGAAAATAACCATTAATGAGTATATGGGAATTTTCACCAAACAATAAACCCGTTTGAAAGAGTAAAAGTAATGTCAGGATTTTGCTCATTGGTAAAATAAACTGGTATTTGATTTTTGGGAAAACGAAATGCTGTAAAAAATATTTTTCACAGATTGTCGGTTCAGACTGGTCAATCTTTAAAGTTAACTACATCAGGAACAAAAGGAGATGGATCTCCGCCATGTCTTATTATATCTCTAACAATCGATGAGTTCAGGGCTGTATGCTCAGGCGTTGTAAGTAAAAAAACAGTTTCAATAGACGGATACATTTTTTTATTGACCTGGCCTATGCTGCGTTCAAATTCAAAATCGGCAGAAGTACGTAAGCCCCTTAAAATATAGTTGATATTGTTGGCTTTACAATAATCAACTGTAAGACCTGAGTAAACATCAACTGAAACTGAAGGATCATTCTCAAATACTTGCTCCAACCATTGTTTTCTTTTTTCTACAGAAAAGAAACCTGCCTTTTCAGCATTTATTCCAATGGCAACGATTATCTCATCAAATAAAGGGATGGCTCTTCTGATTATTGACTCATGCCCTTTGGTAATTGGATCAAATGACCCCGGAAAAACAGCTATACGTTTCATAAAACTTCCATTTACTGAAAATCAATTTTTCATCCATTCAAACATTCTGTAATGCTCATCGCTCATACCCAGCTTACGATAAACCACCTGAGCATCCTTATTGTTCTTATCAACATAGAGTCGGATACCCATAATTGAATTATCATTAACAACGATTTCTTTTATCTGGTTATACATTTTCCTGAATATTCCTTTTCCTCTGAACCCTGGTATTACAAAAACAGAATGCAGCCATACCACATTACCATTTCGCCAATCGCTCCATTCATAAAGAACCAACAAAGAGGCAATGATCATTTTCTCTGATTCGGCAACAAGATAATAGCCCTTATGTATATGATCAAATATATGGGCAACACCTTTTCTGACTGTATCCCTGCTTAAGTGAAGATTTTCAGTCTCAGCGGCCATTTTTATCTGAAAATCAACAATTTGATCAGTATCTTCGGGTTTTGCCACACGAATATTAATCATTTTCCTGCCTGTTTTTAAAAAAGCTGAAATTTACTTTACCATAATGTCGGGCTTCAAAAAAATCAGGGTGATCATTAAATTTCAAACTATCGTTATGTTCCAGAATAAGCCACCCGCCCGGCAGCAAAATACCGGCATCAAACACCCTGTCTGGTATGATTTTAATCCGCTCCATATCGTAGGGTGGATCAGCAAATATAAGATCAAACGAAATTTTACAAACTTTAAGAAACTGAAATACATCTGCTCTTACAGTCTTAATTTCATCAAAATGAAGTTTCTCAGAAGTTTGTTTGATAAATTGTGTACAATGATTGTTGATATCAACTGCAATAATTTGTTTAGCACCCCTGGATGCGAACTCAAATGAAATATTTCCTGTACCGGCAAAAAGATCGAGAACGTCAATATCTTCAAAATCGAAATGATTATTCAGAATATTGAACAATGCTTCCTTGGCAATATCGGTTGTAGGCCTTACTGGAAGTTTTGCCGGAGCAATTATGTGTCTTCTCTGGTTTTTACCACCTATTATCCGCATGCATTCAAACTTAAAAGATTGTAAAAGTAATGATGTGGAATATCGTCAAAAACATCACAGTATTTATAAAGATCATTTCGGGGGCCAAAACTGAAAGATTTAAAATAAAGCCTGATCTTTTTGTATAAATCGCTTTCTATACTAATCTCGCCATAAAGCATAAGATCAAGCTTCTCGGCATCTAAGCCAAGTTGCTCCAATACAAAGAACAGGTAGTAAAAAAGATCATCCCAGGTTTGATAACGGTATGAATTGTAAAAAACAAGATTTTTCTTTTCAAAACAGAGAATTTGAAATTGCCCCTTTTGCACATGAAGCAGAAGCTGTGGACTAAAGCGCCCATAGCGAACCATGTAAAGTAAATTTTCTATTAAACTGGTAGAAATATGGCGAATACGACAGGCAGGAAAAAGAAAGTTTATTTTGTGCAACAGCTGTTTTTGTATCGGATAAATGCCAAAGGCAGATAAATTATTAAGCTTGTCGACCCTGATTTCCGATTCATCCTGCTGGTAGGTATTAAGATTCAGATATTTATTTTTTTCGGAATATGAAAATAATTCTGAAGGGACCAGAGTAGCGTCAGGAGTGTTTAAAGCAAGACTAATTCTTTGATAAGATGCTGTTAGTAAATGCTTCTCTCTGACCAACTCATCCATTACCGGTAAAAGATCATTGAACTCTTTTATATCATCAAAAGCAAAAGATTCAAGAGCAAAATAACGAAACTTTACAGCATCGAGCACACAATAAGAAAATCCATCGAGCGAAAGCTCGATGGATAATATTTTTTTTTCGGGATCATTGTGTTCAGGAATCCCTGAATCATGAATACTGTAGAGTTCTTTAACAATGTTTTGCATTATGCAATCTTTTGTTACTCCCAGTTTCCGTCTGTGGAAGCTTCAAACATTGAGCCTACACGTAATCCATCTTCAATAATTCTTTGACCTGTATAATAAACTTTCCAGCGGTCAATGTCTCCAAGATAATCAGATGGATGTGTATTTGCTTCAAAAACCGGTATTTCTGTTAAACCACGTTCTATTTTTCCCGCATCCATTTCAAATCTCTTTCCACCGGTAAAAGGAACATAAGGAAGCGAATCAATCGGATAGCGTGCTCTTCTGAGAAGACTATCACTAGCCATAATCCAAATTGTATCGCGCTGCACAATACCTAACTTAACGGCTTCAGCTTCTGTAATGGAATCAGGTACGCTACCAATAGCACGAATTACAGGTAATGAATCCTGTTTTACAAACTTTACCAGTGAATCCAGATCACTGTTAAAATCACCATACCTTGAACGGTGAGCAATTTGTACTTGCCTGATATCTTTCAGTCTTTGAATGACCAAAGCTTCGCGGCGTTCAACTTCATCATTGAAACGCACAGGTTCCATTATACTATCATAAATAAAATACGCCAATACCAGGATTACAATGACTAAACCAATCTGAATAATTGTCTTCATTCCAATATGTTTATTTAGTGAACTGATTAAAACCCTTATTTACAATAGTAAACATAATAAAAAGCAGGGTTACATTTCTATGTGATTACAAATTAAAATAGTTCTAAAGAAAACCTTCACCTTTTCCGGTTTCCGGCAAAACGAAAAGGATTTAATTGAAATAAGATTATGTAATCCCTTTTTGATTTTGCACAGTGCAAATATTCAATTTTTTTTTCAAAACCACTAATTATTTTTTAAAAACATTTTCAAAAAATACATGATCGGATTATTTCTGAAAGCTCTAGTTGAACGCTCTGTCAAGGTGATGTGTTCTCCTGGTTAATTTCAGGTCTTGTAAAACTGATGATTTTACCCTTAGTGTGAAGTTATAACTTTGCCTGAAACCAAAGGGAATCCAGTTTATTGTAAATTCCCAGCAATGTAAATCACGGTAAATATCAACAGATGTATAGGTAATTTTATTTTCATCAAAATTATAACCACTTGTAAAACCAATTCTCCAGTTGGGTGTAAGACTTATATCGCCTGAAAAATTAAGATTTTGTAAATATGTTCTGTTGGTTTCCAGTATTTCTCTGTTTAGCCTTGCATTGTAGGAAAAGTTATATGAAAAACGCAACGACCAGGGTACTGAATAATCAATTACCCCCTGAGGAACTGGCTCAGGTTCAGGGGTTGCATCTTCCTGTTCATCGCCATTTATTCCGTTATCCGGAAAACCCGGCATACCCTGGTTCATTCCGCCTGAGCGATTTCCGGCTCCTCCTCCACTGCCGCCCGATGATTTTTTAGAACTGAGATTATAATTAAAACTTAAACTCCATTGTGTGTTGGTACGCTGTAGCAACTTCCCTTCTTCTTGCCATAAGTATTTATTTATGGGCCTGCCCTGGTCATTAACAGCATAAGGTGAAAATGAACCGCTGTAGGTAACATCAAACTGACCAAACAACCTGGTCCGGCCGCTAACCCTGATATCACTCATATTCAATGAATCGGCAGCAAGATTGTAACTACCTGAAATCGAGAGATTATCAATTAATGCAATTTTTCGTTCACCTGACACAGTATCTTTTTGGCTCCTGACTTTCATTTCAAGATTGTTGCCAAATGAAAGACTTATGGATCCTGATCTTCCTGCGGCAGGAATACCATATCGTGCACCTTCAAAATGTGAATAACGAACCGGGTCATCGCGATTTGGGTCATCATAATAACCATAATAACCCCAGAAGGGATCGGCAAAATCAGGACGGTAAGAAAAACTTAAGCTTGGTGTAATAACATGACGAAGTGCAGTAACAGGACCCCGGCGAAACTGCACAAGGCCATACACTTTTGTGTTCAACGATGTTGAATAGTTAAAATCGCGAACTGCATAAAACCCGGGCAATGTGTCAGTAATTACAGATCCGGGAATAGCTGCATCGGGTGCAGTAAAACCATCTGTCGGATCAGCTTCCCACCGTCTTTCAAATTTTTGGAAATACCACCTTTCATTATAACTCAAAGAGTTACTCAGGTTAAAATGTCCCAGAACCCTGAAGCTATGACTTAGTGGTATAGTATGTTGTACACCGCTTTTCATATTATCAAACATGGTAGCAGTAAGAAATTCTTCTTCAGGAATGGTGATCTGGTTACTGGCATTCATGTTATAATTCATAGTAATTTCTTCGTACCACCGAAGTTTACCTGTGGGTTCGCGGCGTCTGAAAGGGTAAAACCGTGACATACTGAATGCTATTTCGGGCAAACTCAGATCAATGGTTTCGGTAAGTGTATTTTGACTGTGGCGGGCATTAACAGACAGATTATATCTTCCGGCCCAATTTGCCGAGTAGCTGATGTTTGATGAAAAAGTATTGGATAGATAATCGGATGTTGTAGTAGGGTTAAATCGATTAAAGGAACTGCTCCCGGCATTTACATTGGCCCTGAAAACACTATTGGGCCGCGCCTTGGGATCCTGGCTATGGCTCCATTGAACTCTGAAGTCTCTGCTTTTTTCATACCCCGGCAGGCCCTCTTCTCCCAAAATATTTATTGCATAACTAAGGTTAAGGCTTCCGTTGAACTTATATCTTTTCCGGTAATTGGAACCCAATCTTGTGGCCCAGCTGCCTCGTGAATAAATATCTCCTCTTAGTGACAAATCAATATAATCATTTATTCCCCAGTAAAAACCACCGTTTTCAAGGTAAAATCCCCTGTTTCTTGCTTCACCATATGATGGCATAAGAATACCTGATGCCTGACCCTTTGTATTGGGAAAAAATCCGAAAGGTAAAATCAGTGGGGTTCTTACCCCTTCAATAGTTAACCGCGGTGCGCTGGTAATAATTTTATCATTGGGAACTACCTTGGCGCGATTAAAGGAGATATGAAAATGCGGATTCGGGTTATCACAGGTAGTATATTTACCATCACTTACATGAATTACCTGGCTCTCCATTATTTTTACAACATCTCCATGCATAAACCCTTCAGCTTCTTCGGTTATTACCTGAACGGTACGTCCCTTACGCGTTTCAAAATTATAACGGAGTTCTAATGATTCAAAACTCTGCTCGCCTTCTTCAAAAACCGGGTTTCCCTGCAACTGACCGAGAGAATCAGGCAGCCCGCTTGCAAAAAGCTCTTTCTTACGAAAATCGATCATTATATAGTCTGCGGTAAGATGAATATTACCATAAGTCATATCAGCATTACCGAAAAGATACACGATCTGGTTTTTTATATCGAATGGTATGGAGTCTGTGGCAGAATATTCCACACGGGTATCAAGAATAAATCCCGAACCGGTTTGTCTTTCGGGTTCCGGAGCCAAAGTATCTGACATACTTTCAGCAATTAGAGTATCATTCTGTAAATCATTACTGGCCGGCGGTTGCAGAGTTTCCGTAATCGTATCGGGTACTGATCTTATCGTATCATTTGTTTCGGGAAGAACTAAAGTATCGGAATAAAAGTTGAAGGAATGATCAAATACATACGGGCTGTTTGCCTCACTAAAAAAAGAAAGTTTAAGACAACAGAAAATTATGACAAAAAACTTAAAAACTAAGTTTGTACGCAATTCTTTTTAATATTATTTTTGCACAATATGTGAGCTGGCCGAACGTATTACATCAGTAAGAAAACAGCGCAAAACTATAAAAAAACAGTCAATTAATAAGTGAAACGACAGATTATAATTTTTGGTATACTTTCAGTGCTGTTTGTAGTAAGCCAAACAGCCTTTGCCGACAGGCAGGGTTATGTGCGCACGGTTGTTATTGATCCGGGTCATGGCGGTAAGGATCCCGGGGCTATTGGTGCCAAATCCCAGGAAAAAGATATCGTACTGGCAATAGCATTGAAACTGGGAGGTTATATCGAAAGTAATTTTGATGATGTTAAGGTAATCTATACAAGAGATAACGATGAATTCATAGGACTTAACCGCCGGGCTCAGATTGCCAATGAAAACAAAGCAGATCTGTTTATTTCCATTCATTGCAATTCAGCAGCAAACAGAAGAGCATATGGTTCAGAAACCTTTGTAATGGGTTTACATCGCAGCCAGGAAAATCTGGAAGTAGCCAAAAAGGAGAATGCCGCTATCCTCTATGAGGAAGATTACCTTGAAACCTACAGCGGATATGATCCAAATTCTCCTGAGGCCAACATTATCTTCAGTATGTATCAGAACATATACTTAAACCAAAGCCTAACTATGGCTTCCCTGACACAGGATCAGTTTCGCGACAGAGCCGGTCGTCATGATCGTGGGGTTAAGCAGGCAGGTTTTCTGGTACTATATAATGTAACAATGCCCGGCGTTTTGGTTGAAGCGGGATTTCTAAGTAATGCACAGGAAGAAAAATATCTTATGACAGAAATGGGCCAGGCCCATATAGCTTCTGCTGTATTCAGAGCTTTCAGAGACTATAAAAACTATCAGGATCAAATTGTAGCCCGACAAACTCAGGGAAATGGCATGACAACATCACAAGCTGCTGAAACAGAATCAGGTTTTGTATCGCCCGGCGGAAGTCAGTCTGTTGAAATTACCGAATCGCAACCGGACGGACCGGTAATAAGCTTCAGGGTGCAGTTTGCATCTACATCAGAAGTAAAATCAGCAGATGATCCTGCTTTCCGGGATCTCGAGGGCGTTAGCTTCTATTACCATGAAGGATTGTATAAATATACCCTGGGTAATGAAAACAATATTGAAAATGCCGGCGAAATACAACAAAAATTACGTACAAACGGTTTTGAAGATGCCTTTATAGTTGCTTTTAAAGACAACGAACGGATACCTCTACATGAAGCCATAAGATATGTAGAACAAAAGGCTCAAAACCCCTAATAATATTTTATTTTGAAATTAACTCGTGAATTTAAAATAGGTCTTCTGGCTGTTGCAGCCATATTCCTTTTTGTTTGGGGATTGAATTTCCTCAAAGGGAAAGATATATTTTCCGGCCAAATTACTTTTTATGCAATTTATGATGATGTAACCGGCCTTATTGAGTCCAATCCTGTTTCGCTTAACGGTGTAAATATCGGCCAGGTAAATCGTATCCGCTTTATGCCCGATGGATCAGGCAGAATACTTGTTGAAAATATCATCAGCAAAGATGTTGTAATTCCTGATAATTCAACTTCTGTTTTGACCGGCATGAGTCTTACCGGTACCCGTGAAATCATAATTAAACTTGGGGATTCATCTCAACAGATTTCCGATGGTGATACCCTTGCATCAGCTCAACAGGCTTCACTGCAGGATGAAGTAAGTGAACTTGTGGCTCCCATAAAACAAAGAGCCGATGAACTTTTTCTACAGGTTGATTCTATTATGATCGTTTTCCAGAGCATATTTAATGCTCAAACACGCAGAAATATTACATCCAGTTTTGAAAGTATTCAGAATACCCTTGCCAACCTTGAACAAACTACTGGAAGACTTGATGAAACCATAGATAAAGAATCATCAAGACTGGCAGCAATTCTTTACAATGCTGAGTCAATATCTTATAATCTGAAAGAAAATAATGAACTGATCTCCAATATTATTCAAAACCTTTCGGGGATCACAGACAGCATTGCAGCAGCTAACCTTCAGCAAACCCTTGTAAATACAGAAGAAAGCCTTGCAAGTTTAAATCAGATACTCGACAGGATCAATAAAGGAGAGGGATCAATAGGCCTGCTTGTAAACGACGAAGAACTTTACAACAACATGGAAAATTCTTCTAAACAACTTGAGTTATTGCTTGAAGATATTCGCCGCAACCCCGGAAGTTACATCAACATTTCCGTTTTTGGCGGCAGAAAGTAGTTTTCTTTTCCGGAAGACAGAATTTACCGGAAAGCCTGAATTTTACTCTTTAATTTTCTTTTTCATAAAATAAATCTCCAATGAAGAGCAAATATCTTATTCCCTTCTCTTTTTTCGCTTTTATCATTTTGTTTTCGTTTAACTCACCACAGCAGAAAAGTTCCCGGAACTTAAAAAAGTCTCTGGATGAATTTGCTGCAGATAAAGCCCTGCAATCTGCATCCTGGGGATTTATAGCCACACAAGCTGAGACAGGACAGGAAATCATATCTGTAAACCCCAATCTCGCCCTGATTCCTGCATCCACGCAAAAAATTGTTACTACCCTAACATCACTCTCATTGCTGGGCCCCGATTATCGTTTTGAAACCATTTTACAGTATGATGGATCGGTTCGCCAAAATGGGTTATCAGGTAATATCTACATATACGGAACAGGTGATCCCACCCTGGGATCGGCACAACTTCATGACAGTCTGGCCCTGGAGAATGTCTTTACCCAATGGCTGGGCGACATAAAAAAAGCCGGTATTGAAAAAATAAACGGACACATTATTGCCGACGGATCTTATTTTGATGATCATATGATCCCCCCTAAATGGATGTGGGAGGATATTGGAAACTATTACGGTGCAGGAGCGCATGCTCTTTCGGTTTATGAGAATATGTATACAGTATATTTTCAACCGGGCCGCATTGAAGGAGAGCCGGCACAGGTTATTCGCACCGAACCGGCCATACCGGGTATGGAATTCATTAATGATGTAACCACAGGCCCGCGTGGCTCGGGCGATAAAGTTTATATTTATGGTGTTCCCCGGCAAAATACACGCTGGTTAACGGGTACGGTTCCCCTGGGTCAGAATAATTTTCCGGTAAGAGGTTCTATGCCTGATCCCGGTTATTTTCTCGCTCAGGCCTTCATAGATTTTTTACGTAATGAAGGTATCACCATTAATGGTGAAGCCTATACTCATCAAACTTTTAAGGAAACAACAAATTTTGCTTTTCGAAACCTGATCAGTCGATGGGAATCTCCTCCCGTTGTTTCCATAGCAGAAAGAACCAATTTATCAAGCGTAAATACCTATGCTGAAAATCTTTTGAAGTCTTTGGGAAAAATCTATGAAGACCATGGATCCTATTCTAAAGGCGCAGATGTGATATTAAGGTTTTGGGAGGAAAATGGCATTGATATTCACGGGTTAAGAATACATGACGGAAGTGGCCTGTCACCATACAACAGTATTACGGTAAAACAACTGAATGATATGCTCATATATGCCGCAGGCGACCGGGTTCTTTTTGACGAACTAACCAAGGGCTTTCCTGTTGCCGGTGAATCTGGTTCTTTAAACCGGTTATTTACCGGAACCCGTTCTCAGGGTATTCTGATGGCAAAAAGCGGATTTCTTGGAAATGTAAGGGCATACAGTGGTTATACCCGCAGCAGAAATGGGGATCTCATTGCATTTACTTTTATCGTTAATAATTATGCCGGAGACAATATTCAGTTGAGAAACAGTATGGTTAGGATAATGGATGCGGTAAGCGGCATTTAGGGTGATGAGTTGAAGTTGGATTGGTGGGTAGAAAAATCCGGCAGAATACAAGGAAATTCCTTTTATGCTGCCGGATTGGAGATTAAAAAAATAACCGGTTATTATTCATTGATGGCTGCGACGCCTGGAAGTACTTTACCCTCCATATATTCAAGCAATGCTCCACCGCCTGTACTCACATAGCTAACATCATCGGCCATGCCCAGCTGATTGATGGCAGCAACAGAGTCACCCCCTCCTATCAATGTAAATGCGCCCTTTTCTGTGGCTTTTACCAGCGACTCGGCAATGGCTTTGGTTCCTGCAGCAAAATTTGACATTTCAAAAACTCCCATAGGACCATTCCAAAGAATGGTTTTTGAATTTTCAATCACATCGGTAAGACCTTTAATACTTTTTTCACCAATATCAAGGCCCATCCAACCATCTTCTATAGAATCAGCCTTTACAGTTTTTGTATTGGCATCATTGTCAAACTTATCGGCCACTATTGCATCATCAGGAATATGAAGTTTCACACCCTTTTCTTCAGCTCTCTTTACTATATCTTTTGCAGTCTGCAGATATTCGTCTTCCACAAGGCTATTACCAATATTTCCTCCCTGTGCTTTGATAAAAGTAAACATCATGCCTCCCCCAATAATAATATCATCTGCCTTGTCTAAAAGATTATTCAGGATATCAATTTTGCTGGAAACTTTAGCACCACCTATAATAGCTGTATAAGGTTTTTTGGTATCGTTCAAAACCTTGTCGATACTTGCAAGCTCACGCTCCATGATATAACCAAACATTTTTTCTTTGGCATATTTCGCAACTATGGTAGTTGATGCATGTGCACGGTGCGCTGTACCAAATGCATCATTCACATAAGCATCGGCATAGGAAGCCAGTTTTTTGGCAAATTCTTCATCGCCCTTGGTTTCTTCTTTGTAAAACCTTAGATTTTCAAGCAATAATACTTCACCCGGTTTTAATTCAGATGAGAGTTTTTCAGCAGATTCGCCCATGCAATCGTCGGCAAATTTTACCGGAACTCCTACAAGTTCTTCAAGATGGCCAGTGAGATGGCGCAATGAAAATTTATCTTCAGGACCTTCCTTCGGACGACCCAGATGCGACATAAGAATTACAGAGCCTCCGTCATCCAGTATCTTTTTTATGGTTGGTACTGCGGCACGCATCCTGGTGTCATCAGTGATCTCAAAATCCTTGTTCAGCGGTACGTTAAAGTCAACCCTGATAATTGCTTTCTTGTCTTTGAAATTAAATCCGTCAATGGTCTTCATCTTTTCCTTTTTTTCGTTAAATGTTTATAATTATAGTGTATTATGAATGCTGCAAACCATGAATTCTGCAGCGGTTAATTATCTTATTAAGATAATGAGAATTCAGGAAGCCGGGCTGAAAATTTTATACTATTTTTGTTCGCAAAAATAACAAAACCGGCATTGAAATTTGGGCACTGAGCCTGTAGAAGTGACAATGCCATCGTTTCGACAGGCTCAACGATATACAAA
Organism: Bacteroidales bacterium; assembly: GCA_046261715.1. Lineage (GTDB taxonomy): Bacteria > Bacteroidota > Bacteroidia > Bacteroidales > UBA7960 > SKVR01. Next base: position 26,045 of record JBHEOF010000026.1, on the reverse strand, counting down.
ATTAACGGAAATTCGTTTCCCGGAAAAGTAAAAGTCAAAAGATATTTTAATAATTATTCAGCAAAATCCGATTTTATGGATCCGTATCCCGACCAGATAACATCAAAGCTACCCCAGACCGGCACTTCGGTATTTGCTATCATGTCGCAGATGGCAAAAGAGCACAATGCCATCAATTTATCGCAAGGGTTCCCTGATTTCCCTGTTGCACCGGAGCTCATAAAGCTGGTGAATAAATATATGCGAAAAGGGTATAACCAATATGCCCCAATGCCCGGCTTACCTGAACTTCGCGAAGCTATTGCCGAAAAAACAGAATTCCTTTACAGTGCAAAATATGATCCTGAAACGGAAATAACGGTTACTGCCGGAGCCACACAGGCCATATTTACCGCCATTACAGCCCTTATCAGGGAAGATGATGAAGTAATCGTTTTTGAACCGGCCTATGACAGTTATGTGCCGGCAATAAAACTTGCCGGAGGTATTCCGGTATGTATTCCTTTAAAACTTCCGGACTATCATATTGACTGGAGTGAAGTAAAAAGGGTAATAAATAACCGCACCCGCATGATCATCATCAATAGTCCGCATAATCCTACAGGGAGTATACTTAGTGCTGCTGATATGATTCAACTGGAGAAAATCACCCGCAATACCGGGATCATTATTTTGAGCGACGAAGTATACGAGCATATCATTTTCGATGGGCGCGATCATCAGAGTGTTTGCCGCTATCCCGGTTTAGCTCAAAGAAGCATGGTCATGTGTTCTTTTGGAAAAACTTTCCATGCCACCGGCTGGAAGAGTGGATATTGTGTGGCACCTGCCAATCTGATGAAAGAATTTCGGAAAACCCATCAATTTGTGGTTTTTTGTGTAAACACACCTGTACAATATGCCATTGCTGAATACATTCAAAATAAAGACAACTATACCAACCTTGGGAGTTTTTACCAGGAAAAACGCGATTATTTTGTTGAACTTATCAAAGGCTCAAAGTTTAAGATAATACCTGCCAATGGGACTTATTTCCAGGTACTGGATTACAGTAAAATAAGCGATGAAAATGAGATGGAATTTGCTACCCGGCTTACCAAAGAACATGGTGTGGCATCGGTACCCAACTCATACTTCTATCAAAAACCTGTAAACAATCACACATTAAGATTTTGCTTTGCAAAAAGCAATAAAACCCTTGAAAAAGCTGCTGAAATATTATGTCGAATATAAAAGTTACACTCGTTCAATCACCCATCCACTGGGAAGATCCTGCTGCCAACAGGAAAATGTTTGAAGAAAAAATACGCGGGATAACCGAACCCGCGGAGATCATTGTATTGCCCGAAGTTTTCACCACCGGTTTTACAATGAAGCCGGCCGGATGCGCCGAAGCCCACAAAGGAGAAACATTTCAGTGGATGAAAAAGCTGTCTGCCGAAAAAAATGCCGTAATAACCGGAAGCATAGCTACTGAAGAAAATGGAAGATATTACAACCGCCTTATCTGGATGCAACCAGACGGAAATTATCATCAATATGATAAAAAGCATCTTTTCACCTTTGCCGGAGAATCCAAAAATTTCACTCGCGGTAAAGAAAAAGTAATTGTTGAATACAAGGGCTGGAAGTTCCTTTTGCTGATCTGTTACGACCTGCGTTTTCCCGTTTGGAGCAAGAATAATTACAGTGCAGAAAAGGGATTCGATTATGATTGTATCATCAATATTGCCAACTGGCCTGCGCCACGCAGTCACCCCTGGAGGGTGCTGCTTATGGCTCGTGCCATTGAAAACCAGGCCTATGTGATCGGAGTAAACCGTATCGGAACCGATGGCAGAGGCATAGAACATTCAGGCGATTCTGCACTTATCAGCCCTTTTGGCGAGAACTTTTCCAACATCATGCCCAACGAAGAAAAGATAGAAACCATTCCCATGCCCCGATGTCAGCTTGACGATTTCAGAAAAAAATTCAGGGTTGCAGATGATTGGGATAAGTTTGAATTAAAATAGAATTCTATTTCTATTAATTATCATTTTAAAAAACCCATTGGTAATTATTGCTTATCCGCTAATCAACTGAATTCTATGTTCCTGTGATAAAGATTAATGTCTCAGTATTATAATATACTTCAAAATTATATTAAGAACGTTAAATGATTCATTATTAATAAAAAATAGCATACAAATTCTGTTCAACCCTTTTCTCTCATTCCGGGTATTATCTGAATTTCAACCAACGTAATAAAGCCATAACTTACAATATATCAAACATATACGCTTTTCGCTAGAAATTTATACCCCCTTTTTTTGGAATTATTTAATTCCCCTTTTGACAATTTTTCCAACCTAATTTGGTATTCCTGTACCCATATTTTTATCAAAATCAACTTTACTTTTAACATGTTTTTTATTAAATACAATCCTATACAAAAATCAATTTCACAAAAATTTTTGAAAATGAACGGGGAAAAAAGTTATTATTCAAATTAAAGACAATGATTATAGGACATCGGCATCAGATAACTGTAATTTTATCAGTAATAAGCTCAATAAGCGTTTAGTGCCGGGTTAATTTCAAATGGTGAAGTTTAGGTGGATATGATAACTGCCTGAAATATGACTTCTCAAACTTACAACTTAATGAAACTCTCCACGGTTCTCCGATCATCTGAGTGTACAGAAATAAAGTAAATACCGGGATTCAGATCGCCCACGTAAATGGTTTGCATCACATTATCATACTCTCTGATGACTTCTCCTTCAATGCCAAGGATTCTGATTGAGCAGATTGTTTCCTGATTACTGAATTTGAGATTTAAAATATCCTCTGCAGGATTGGGATACACGACAGGTTGCAGATCAAACCTGCCTTCATCAATACCGGTTGCTCCTGAATACTCGGGGAAAAGCCATAAGTAAGCATTTTCCAAATCGCCTGCCCAGGTTGCTTCGTTATGATTACCTCCTGCAATTACTGTTGAAAAGGTATTATTAAACCCTTCATTGTTAAGTGCCTCTTCCATTTGGTGCATTGCCTGGATGTACTGATCCCCTTCATTTTCACCTGCATTCTGATAAAAACGAACATCATGCTGTAATCCTGTCTCTGCCAGATCGGCAAAAAGATGTTCGTAATTTGCCCAGTAAGCAGGAGAGAACGGTGCACATTTACTAAAAACATCCTGGTATTTTAATGCTCCGTAAAAAGAGATCACACCACCAAAAGAACTTCCTATTATACCCGTACTTTCTCTCCCGGGCATGGTTCTGTATTCATTATCAATATGGGGTTTGAGGGTTTCCACAATAAAAGCCATGAATTCGTCGCCTTCACCTCCGGCATTCAAAGGTTCAAAGAAATAGGGTAAATATTCATTGGCCCTGTGGATTCCGCCATTATCGATACCTACCACAATCGGGACATTGTACCCACGTGATGCCATATCGTTGAATGTTTCATCCACTTCCCATTCTCCTAAAAACGCTGTTTGCACATCAAACAGGTTTTGCCCGTCATGCATGTAAATAACAGGATAATTGTTGCCGGACTGATCATAATCGGGTGGCAGATAAATCCATATCCGGCGGTTGCGGTCCAGTTGAGGTATATAGAAATCTTCACTCATGATATGAACGTTTTCTGCTGCTGTTGAATTATCATCGCCTCCGCCATTGTTATCGGCCCAGTTGAGGATGGTGACATCAACACTTTGTCCGTTACCAAAGGTAAAAGAGCGATTCCCTATTTCTTCTCCTTCGGCACCTTTTTCAACCGTTTCCCAATTACCTCGGGTAAATTTAAATTGGATAGTTTCTCCTTCTGAAAAGCCGTCAAGGGTAATCTCCCAAAGATCGTCGTTGTTTTTTTCAAGTACATATTGTGCATCGCCCGGATTCCATCCGTTAAAATTTCCCCCGATAAATATCTGGTCTCCTTCCGGGGTATAATCGGGTATGGAGACCAAAGTAAAGGTAACTTGTGCCTGTATTGTTACATAAATAGTCGTTAAAATGAATGCCAGAAATACTTTCATAATTGTGAAGTTGTAAATTAAAATGAATTATTGCTTTCTTGTACAGGGCCTATCTACGGTATTATACCATTTAAAATTTTTCTCAATACTGTTTTTTTCAAATGTAATTTTTTTTTTGATTTATAGAATAGCAAATAACCAGATATTTTTTCGGATAATTTATACTTATCGGATAATACGTTTTAAATCAGCAGGATAACTTGCTAATATTTTAATAAAATTGAGTCATTAACCAATGTTAAGTAGAAGACTGTCGTGTAAATTATAAAACCACTAAAACGTAAGGGGAATCATTTTTACAATACAAATTTCGACAAAGTACAATTCCTAAAATGTACTTATATGCCCTATATGGTTTCAGAAAAGTTGGGTTGAGGTTGAGTTGGTTGAGAGAGTTTAGAGGGGCTAAGGAAATGATAATAAACAACTCAGCGACTTGGCGAAAGAAAAAAGTGATCAAGAAACAAATATTTTGTTGATCATGACTGACCAGCAACACTTTGATGCCCCGAGCAGCTATGGAAACAAAGCCATTAACACGCCCAATATCGACCGTTTGGCAGAGGAAGGGATCCGGTTTGAAATTCTGTAAAAAACTAAAGACAACCCTGTTGAGAATAAATCATCCGGGTTGTTTTAAATTATAACTCAGGTTTATACCTCCACCGCGTCCAACTCCACCCTCAGATTATCAATGATAAAATTCTGACGGTCGGGGGTATTTTTGCCCATGTAGAAATCGAGCATATCCTTAATGATCAGGTCTTTTTTGAGAAGTACAGGATCTAACCGGATACTGGTTCCAATAAAGGCGCCAAACTCATCGGGTGATATCTCACCGAGTCCTTTGAATCGTGTTATTTCGGGCTTGCCTTTGAGTTCCCCAATGGCACCACGTTTTTCCTGTTCAGAATAGCAGTAAATGGTCTTTTGCTTGTTACGCACTCTGAACAATGGTGTTTGAAGTATGTACAAGTGTCCGTTTCTTACCAGATCGGGAAAAAACTGCAGAAAGAATGTGATCAGCAGCAAGCGAATATGCATACCATCTACATCGGCATCGGTAGCGATCACGATATTATTATAACGAAGATTTTCAAGGCTTTCTTCAATACTCAATGCAGCCTGCAGGAGGTTGAATTCTTCGTTTTCGTAAACGATCTTTTTGGTGAGGCCATAGCAATTCAAAGGTTTCCCTTTCAGGCTGAAAACGGCCTGCGTATTTACATCACGTGCTTTGGTGATACTTCCTGACGCCGAATCACCCTCAGTGATAAAAAGAGTGGTTTCAAGCCGGCGCTCATGATTATCGCTGTAATGAATACGGCAATCGCGCAGTTTTTTATTATGCAAACTGGCCTTCTTTACTCTCTCTTTTGCCAGCTTTTTAATACTGGCCATATCCTTGCGTTCTTTCTCGCTTTGCAGGATCTTACGAAGCAGCGCTTCAGCCGTATCGGGGTTCATGTGCAGGTAGTTGTCGAGCCTGCGCTTGAGAATGTCGGCAATATAGTTCCTTATGGATGGTCCTTTACCCTGTGGTTCAAGGTTAAGTGAACCCAGTTTGGTTTTGGTCTGTGATTCAAAAACAGGCTCCTGAACTTTTATGCTCAGTGCTACAATGATACTGGTTTTAATGTCATTGGCATCAAAATCTTTTTTGTAAAAGTCTCTTATGGTTTTTGTCAGAGTTTCCCTGAAGGCATTTTGATGTGTACCTCCCTGTGTGGTATGCTGACCATTCACAAAAGAAAAATACTCTTCACTATACTGGGTGGCACTATGCGTGAAAGCAAACTCAAGGTCATCTTCCTGCAGGTGAATTATGGGGTAGCATATAGGAGTATCAATATTTCTGTTCAACAGGTCAAGCAAACCGTTTTCGGCCTGTAGCTTCATGCCGTTGAAATTTATGGTCAGACCCCTGTTCAGAAAAACATAATTCCAAAGCAGTTTTTCAATATAATCGTCAATATAGCGATACTTGCCGAATATTTCCTCATCAGGAACAAACGTTACTATAGTGCCTTTACGCCCGGTATGATCTTTTTCAGGCAGATCTTCAAGAAGTTTTCCAGAATTAAAAACGGCCTTCTTTGATCTTCCTTCACGGATAGACTGAATTGTGAAATGACTCGACAATGCATTTACTGCCTTGGTTCCTACACCGTTCAAACCCACTGACTTCTTAAAAACCTTGCTGTCGTATTTGGCCCCGGTATTGATCTTTGAGACACAGTCAACAACTTTTCCCAGAGGAATACCACGACCATAATCGCGAACCGTTACCTGCTTGTCATCAATACTGATCTCAATGGTCTTTCCGAAACCCATGACAAACTCATCAATGGAGTTGTCAACAACTTCCTTGATTAATACATAAATGCCATCATCGGGCGAGCTTCCATCGCCAAGCTTACCGATATACATACCCGGACGCATGCGGATATGTTCATTCCACTCAAGTGTACGTATGCTGTCTTCTGAATAATTAGCGCTCATAAAATGCTGTGAGATTAATCAGACAAAGATATAACAATCCAAACTTACTGCACAGGTTGTTTATTGTCCTTTATCAACAACATAAAACTGGTAATAATCGTTTTATAAATTTGACATACAAATACTTACACACGACTTTGGATTGAATATTTTTTTTTGTTAAAAAATAAAATCCGGCATTTCGGGCAGCAGGTCTGAAATGCTATTATATAAAAGATTATAGACCAGTAAAACAAAAAGCCAAACTGTTAAAAAAACAAAATCTCAATTTTTTTTGTTTTTCAAAAAATTTCTTACTTTTACGGCCACAAACAAACAAAAACAACATGAAGAGAGACCCTGTGAAAGGCATAACAGCCTTCACAGGGTATTTTTCTGGCACCTGCTGTCTTAAAAAATCCTAATAAACCTTTCCCTTCTTAAACTTTAGTTATCAATCTGCGTCTAATACACCGAATTTGCCGGTATAAGTCAGTTTGCGAAGCAATTAATCCTTTAACATAAAAAGTATGAACAGAAGAATTTCAATTGAACGACTATCGATAATTTTATTATTGGTATTGATATCAGGTTTATCAAGAATTTCAGCGCAGCCTGGACAGGGTCAGCGCGGTGGAGGTGACGGAGAATTGCCCAAAATAGGCAAGCTAACCGGTAAGGTTATTGATTCTGAAGAAGGTGAACCTCTTATGTATGCAAGTATTGTGCTGAACAATGTAAGGGACTCTACAATGGTTTCAGGTGCGATAACCCGCGAAGATGGAACATTTACCATGGAACAACTGCCTCCCGGAACTTACTTTATAACGATTAACTACGTAGGTTTTCCGCCACAGGATTTCAACAACATACGGATTACGTTTCGTGAACCTGAATTTGACATGGGAGTAATTGAAATTTCACCTTCAGCCCAGGTTTTAAACGAAGTAACGGTTGAAGCGGCACGCTCCCTCATGGAAACAGGGCTTGACCGCAGGGTTATTAATGTGGGTCAGGAGATTACTGCCATCGGAGGTACCGGCCTCGATATCATGCAAAACATACCAAGTGTTGCTGTAGATTTTGATGGAAATGTAAGCCTTAGGGGAAGTTCAAATGTTACCATTTTAATTGACGGTCGGCCTTCTACCCTTACCGGTCTGAGCGGTTCTGAAGCTCTTGAACAAATACCGGCAGAAATGATTGAGCGTGTTGAGGTCATTACAAATCCTTCTGCACGTTACAACCCCGAAGGAACTTCAGGTATTATAAACGTAGTTTTAAAGGAGCAACGCCGTCCGGGCTACAACGGAATGGTTTCATTAAATGCAGGCAGTGAAGCAAGATATAGTGGTTCAATTAATTTAAATTACAAGGTGAATAAATGGAACTTTTTCACCAACTACAGCGGAAGATTATCTGATATGGACTTTTTTGGTAACAGTTCGCGTGAAACTTTCAACGCAGGTAGCTCAAACTTTATGGATCAGGATATTACCGGCGATATGGGTATGAATTCCCACAATATTCAGGCTGGAATAGACTATAATTTCAATCAAAAAAATACACTCACTTTTTCATCGCGTTATAGTAACTGGAACAGGAGTTTTGACAATCTTACCGAATATATGCTTTACTCTGATCTTACCAATCCTAACAGTTTGTTTTTGATGGATAATGAAACCGACATGCTTCACAATTCCTTTACGCACCAGTTGAATTTCAGGCGAACTTACGATGAGAAACACAGGGAATTAATTGCAGATGTAAGTTTCTCCACCCGCAACATGGACCGAAATGAGAATTTTTTCCAGGAATTTTACGAGCAAAACTGGTCAAATCCAAACGGGCAAATACTTGAAGAACGTTCAAATATGTTCGGTGATAACTGGTCGTTAACAACACAGTTGGATTATATACATCCCCTTAGCGAAGAAAGCAAATTTGAAACCGGATACAGAATACAATTACGTGAGATGGATTCCGATTTCAATTTTGAGAATTTTAATTCTGAAGTCGGAAACTGGATCAGCAACCCCAATCGCAGCAATCACTTTATATATAATGAACAAATATTTGCTGCTTATGGAATGTATGCAACTATGCTTGGAAAATTCAGCATACAGGCCGGATTACGGGCCGAACAAACCTTTACAACAGCAGACCAGCGTAGCGATGTAAATCCCACGTATGATAATCAGTACCTGAGTTTATTTCCCACAGCACATATTCGCAGAAATTTTGAAAATAATCAGTCAATGCAAATCAGTTACAGTCGCAGGATTAACAGGCCACACAACAGGAATATTAATCCTTTTCTCCGGTATAACAGCGAATATGATGTATCTTTTGGCAATCCTGATCTTGATCCCGAATTTATCAATTCATATGAGATCGGTTATCAGAAATTCTGGAAAACCACCACCCTTAACCCAAGTTTGTTTTATCGTTATACCAATGGGATGATTACCCGTTACCGATATGTAGATCAGATAGAAGGCAACGATGTTACTGTATCAACGTATGATAATCTCAACAGAGGAATCAGCTACGGAACCGAGTTAATACTAACACAGCGGATATCAGATTGGTGGAACGTGAACACTACTTTAAGCTATTTCCGGAGTATTATTGACGGTGCTCAAATGGCAGAAGAAGCGGATAGTTATTCGTGGTCAGGAAGATTTGTAAGCAATATGAACCTGGGCAGCGGATGGAATATTCAGGCTAATGGTTTTTACCGCTCACCTATCATAATGTTACAGGGCGAAATGGACGCCATGTATTCAGCAAGCGCAGGAGTGCGAAAAAACATCTGGGGCAACTCAGGTACCATTTCGCTGAATGTTTCCGATATATTCAATACCATGCGATTCAGCATGTACAATTACGGCGATAATTTCACTATGGATATGGAACGCTGGCGTACCAGCCGCATGATAACTCTAGGTTTCACCTACCGCATTAATGAGTTTGAACGCCGTAATAATCGCCGGATGCGCGAAAATGGCACAGATGATAGCATGGATTTTGATGACTTTGAGATATAATATATTGTTAGAACAACCCGCAATAAAAATAAAAGCCCGCGATTGAAATTGCGGGCTTTTATTTTGTTTGCTATCTGGCAATAATATACTGCAGTTAACTTAAAATTGAATATCAGGGTTTAGGTTTACCGGAAACAGGTTCTTTCTTATTGCTGCCATAGCCAAACAGGTTTTTATTCTTTATGAAGGATGAAACATATTTAGGAACCATCTCTTCCCACTCAGGATCATTGGCATTCAATTTTGCCAGCACCTTATAGGAAAAGTATGGCAAAGTTTCTTTCCTGTAATTTTTGATATCAATGATCAGTCCTGAATTTAGCAAATGCTGGTATAAAAAACGAACATCATCTTCAAGCGGCATATTGGCGCTGGTTAATATTTTTTGAGTTCGTTTCTGACGACCAGGATAAAGATATACTTTAAGGTTTTCTGTAAACAGTTTTCCAAATGCTTCCAGTATACCACCCTTCAGATGGGTGTAAAAATTCTTCTCAAGAATTTTCTGGAAAGTAAGAGCACCTATTACCATTCGTATATTTTTTATCTGGTATTTTCTGAACCAGTTAGATATTTTATAAAACTCTTTAAAGTTGGTAATCATCACATTCTGGCCCATACCACAAAGTATATCCACCCTGTCAAGAAAATCACGCTCGTCGAACACGCCTTCTTCCATAAGGTTTTTCAGGGTCATCTCACAAAGAACAATTGTATTTTCTTTTTCAAAACCAATTTCCTTTTTAAAAAGAGAAAAGCCCGATTTGAGCATATCAAAACCCACGTATGTTATCGGCCTGAAGCTTCCTCTGAGTAACATTACATTTTTTTTGTACAAAAGGTCTGATGGTGGTTTTACGTTTCCGTACCTGTCAAACATTGTTACCGTGGTCATGTTATTTTTCACCAGCTGAACTGCAAGCAAGCGGTTATCAACATAATCAAGGTCGGGACCATGCATGCTGATCATATCAATTTCTATTCTGTCTTCCAGGTTCGATTCCACGAGCGATTTAAGAAAGCTATTGGGGTACTGATAGTTATAATAACAGGCATAAATCAGGTTCACACCCAAAATGCCTAAAGTTTTTTGCTGAAGCAAGGCATCATTTTCCAGCAACTTTACATGTAGTATTACATCATTGGGCCGGGCATTGGGCTTCAATTGAAATCTAACGCCCACCCAACCATGGGCTTCGTTGGTTTTTTGGTAGTTAATAGTGGTAACAGTATTGGCAAAAGCAAAAAACCGCGTTCCCAGACCTCGTTTTTCACTAAGTAGTTTAATCAGATTATCATATTCAATATCCAGCATCTGCATCAGTCGTGATTCCGATACATATCTTCCTTTAGGGGTTTTTCCGTACATGGTATCACTGAAAATCATATCGTAAGCTGAAATGGTCTTTGCTACCGTGCCTGAAGCACCTCCAGATTGAAAAAAACAACGGGCTACTTCCTGCCCTCCGCCAATTTCTGCAAAAGAACCATAGATTGTATCATCCAGATTTACAAATAATGCTTTCCGGTTGGTATCAAACACTTCCCTTTCAATACTGTTGTTTGTCATGAGAATGTTAATATGTTTTGGTATTTATTTCTCACATCTAAATTAATATTTTCCCCGAAGAACAATAATATAATCAGGTGGAAATAATTCAAAAAGTTCAAATACATGGTAAATGGCAAAATAACAATGTGTATGAGTGAAAAAATTCTATAAATTTGCAAAAAAGTAATAATTATTATTTTTTATTACCATTGTAAAGTCATTACACCTAATATGCACAATTCATGAAAAAAAAGATACTTGTAACAGGCGGGGCCGGATTTCTGGGTTCACATTTATGTGAAAGGTTGCTGGATGATGGTCACGAGGTTTTTTGCCTGGACAATTTCTTTACCGGACAGAAGCAAAATATTGTGCATTTACTTTCCAATCCTTACTTTGAACTCATCAGACACGATATTACAACACCTTTTTACATAGAGGCTGATGAGATTTATAACCTGGCCTGCCCGGCTTCGCCTATCCATTATCAGTTTAATGCCATAAAAACCATGAAAACATCTGTTATGGGATCGGTGCATATGCTGGGGCTCGCCAAACGAATAAAAGCCAAAATACTGCAGGCATCTACCAGCGAAGTTTATGGTGATCCCCAGGTTCATCCCCAAACCGAAGAATACTGGGGCAATGTGAACCCCATCGGTCCAAGAGCCTGTTACGATGAAGGAAAACGATGTGCCGAAGCATTGTTCATGAATTATCATACTCAAAATAAGGTAAGAATAAAAATTCTCAGAATATTTAACACTTACGGCCCAGGTATGCACCCCAATGATGGAAGGGTGGTTTCTAATTTCATTGTACAGGCATTAAAAAACGAAAATATCACCATTTATGGCGATGGCAATCAATCACGCAGTTTTTGTTATGTAGATGATTTGATAGACGGTATGATCGGTTTTATGAATACCGATGATAGCATACTCGGACCTGTTAATATTGGAAATCCATATGAGTTTACCATTATAGATCTTGCAAAAAAAATTATTGAACTCACAAAATCAGAATCAAAAATCATCTTTGAGCCCCTTCCTGAAGATGATCCGATGCAAAGACAGCCCGACATTAGCAAGATAAAGAACCTCACCGGATGGCAACCTGAAACTTCACTGGAAGAAGGCCTGAAAAAAACCATTAATTATTTTAAAGACACCCTGATATAACTTACATATTATGAATATACTCATTACAGGTAGTAACGGACAACTGGGTAGTGAATTTCGTGAACTGGAAAAAGAATATACTTCATATAAATTCTTCTTCACTGATATTAATGAACTGGATATTACAAATGCAGAAAAAACTTTGCAATTTATAAAATCCAATAAAATTGAAGCAGCAGTAAATTGTGCTGCTTTTACATCAGTTGATGCAGCAGAATCCCGGAAATCTGATGTTGCGCTTATCAATGCTACCGGAGCCAAAAATATTGCCAGTGCATGTGCCAAGGTAAATGCATTGCTAATACACATTTCTACCGATTATGTATTTGAAGGAAAAAACTTCAAACCCTATACTGAAAATGATACAGCCGGCCCCAAAACCACATATGGTAAAACAAAACTTGACGGTGAAATTGAAGTAATCTTCAATGCCAAAAGAGCTCTTATTTTCCGAATTTCATGGCTGTATTCATCTTTCGGAAACAACTTCATGAAAACCATTTTTGAAAAGGCCAAAAAGGAAAAAGTGCTAAAAGTAGTATATGATCAGATAGGAACTCCCACCTATGCCGGCGACCTGGCAAGAGCCATATTGGAGATCATTCCTAAAGTACCTCAGAAAATAAGAACTGAAATTTACAATTTCAGCAATGAAGGAGTCGCCAGCTGGTATGATTTTGCCCATGCCATTGTAAGAATTAAAAAGCTGGATTGTAAAATTGAACCTGTGCTTTCAAAAGAGTTTCCTACAGAAGCTGTAAGGCCCCATTACAGTGTATTAAACAAAGCAAGAGTAAAGAAAGACTTTGGGGTATCTTTACCCCACTGGCGCGATAGTCTTGAAAAATGCCTTGAAAAAATGTAGCCCGATCACAATTTATGCTCCCAGGCTTCCAGAACGGCTGTAAGCTTATTGTTTTCAATCAGAAAACCATCATGACCATACATACTTTTCAGTATAACATGATGTGCATTAGGAAGTATATCAGCCACTGCTTTTACTTCTTCAACAGGAAATAAAATATCGGTATCGGTACTTATGCAAAGTGTTTTTGTTTTGACATTCTCCAGTGCACTTTTTATACCCCCCCTGCCCCGGCCAACATCATGCGAGTCAAAAGCTTTTGATATATAATAGTATGCATGTGCATTGTATCTTTTGGCCAGTTTCTCACCCTGATAGCGCTGGTAAGTGCAGGCCCGGAAATTTTCCAGTTGTCCGTTTTCCGGATCAGGTTGAGTAATATCGAAGGTATGATAATTCCTGTAGCTTACCATTCCAATGGCACGGGCGGCTTTCAGTCCGTTTGCACCGGCATTCTCTGCATCTGTAAAAAAGGTAGGATCAGCTTCCATGGCCATACGTTGAGCTTCATTAAAAGCTTTACACCACGGACTTGTGCGGGCGCCCGCCACCAGAAATATAAGCCGGTCAACCAAACCGGGTTGCATAATACTCCATTCAATACCCTGGAATGCCCCCAGCGATGCACCTATAAACAAGTCAATTTTTTCTATTTGTAAATGTTTACGTAAAATTTCATGGGCTTTAACCATATCTCTGATGGTTACAAGTGGAAAATCAAGCATGTAGAGTTTTCCCGTTTCAGGATTGATGGAATGTGCGCCAGTGCTTCCATAACAGGAACCAAGCACATTGGCACAAACAACATTATATCTGTCAGTATCAACATATTTACCGGGGCCTGCAATGCCCGGCCACCAGTCCAAAGGATTTGAATTTCCGGTTAATGCGTGCCCTACCCAAACCAGCGGTTTGTTTTGCTTTAAATCACCAAGAATATGAAAAGCAATATCAATTTCCGGCAATACACCACCCGACTCAGTATTGAAGGGGGTTTTTACCTTTAGTATTTCATGATAAACATTTTGCATTTTTGAAAATTAATTGGGAAAGTTGCAAAATTAGGGTTTTCGTTGTAACAATCAGGGATAATTATCAAATACATATCATTTCAGTTTTCCGGTTTTAGCATTATTATTCAGCGTCGTTTTGTAAAACACATACATATTAGTAGCGAAGATGACACAAATTCCCAGCAACAAAGTTCTACACAGATTTAATCCGTTATATCGGCGTTTAAAAATCAGCATTAAACACTTTCTGTTTCTTAACTAAACCACATTAAATGATTATTTTTGACGGCTTTATTCCAAATAGAAGAATACCTCTGAAAAAAAATCCTTATGCTCTCCTATTATAAAGAACGTATCAAGAAAATTAATATACTCATAGCCCAGCTTCAAAGAAAGGACAATATTTTCAACACCTTTCGCCTAGTAAGTTTTATTCTTTTTCTTATTGCCATATCTATTAGTTTTGGTAACGGTAAGGTAATTGGATTTGTAATATCAGGTATTTTACTTTTCGTTTTTGCTCGTATTGTTTTGATGCATTCAAACAACCAGGCAAAGCTCGAAAAGATTCTCACCCGGAAAAAAATCCTTAAAAATGAGATTGCTTGCCTTGAACTGAATAGCAATGTATATTTTGATGGAAATCATTTCAAAAATGCCAATCATGATTATTCTTTTGACATGGATCTTTTTGGGAAGAAAAGCATATTTCAATACATCAACAGATGTGCTACCGGAGTAGGCAATAAAGAATTGGCTGAATGGCTTTCAAGGGAATATCCGCCGGAAGAGATTTGGAAAAGACAGGAAGCTGCGAAGGAACTTGCAAAGAATAAAGAGTGGTGTGAAGATCTGCGCGTTGAACTTTTCAAGAATCGTATTGAAGATTTTAAAAAAGAACATCTCCCCGAAATCAATAAAACTTTATCCGCCCCAAAAAGCCTGAAGCTATGGATTAACCTTTCCTATGGTTTGATGCTGCTTGCCATTTTATCAATTGTTGCTTTTTCAGTAAATGCAACCGTACTGCTGATACCCTTATTTCTTAATAGTCTGCTGAACTTTCGTTTTGGGAAATTCACAAAAACCATCCGTGCTCAGCTGGAAGGTCGCGAAAACACTTTGAGGGATTACAATAAGGTTCTTACAGCATACGAACAAAAAGAAGTACAATCCGATTATCTTCAAAATCTGCGAAAGGAGCTCAGCCAGGATAATATGAGCGCAACACAGACCATTGCCAGTTTGCAAAACCTCAGCCAAAAACTTGATTACTCCCTGGGAATGCTAACAGGATTAGTTCTCAATATTTTTTTGCTGTGGGATATAGTATTGTGTCGTAAGGTTTCAATATGGTTTGAAAATTACGCAGAGAAAACAGCAAAATGGTTTCAGGTTGTTGGCCGTCTGGAAGCACTTATAAGCCTGTCAAATTTACAGAACAATCATCCCGGATGGAATTATCCTGAGTTTCAAAAAGACGGTTTCCATCTGGAAGGGAAAAATCTTGGTCATCCCCTTTTACCGGAAAGCGAACGCGTGTGCAATGATTTCAGTCTGAAGAAAGACTCATGGATCAATATCATTACCGGGTCAAATATGGCGGGTAAAAGCACTTTTCTTCGCACCGTAGGTGTAAATATTATACTGGCAAAGGCCGGTGCTGTTGTTTGTGCTGAAAAGCTGGTTTTAAGTCATTTTCGCATCATGACCTACCTTACAATTACCGATTCAATTGCAGAAAATACCTCCACCTTTTATCGTGAGATTCTGCGTTTGAGAAAGATCCTTGATACTGCCCGTAAGGATAATAATATTCTTTTATTGCTTGATGAAATGCTTCGGGGTACCAATTCGGCAGACAAATCAAGGGGCAGCATGGCCATTATACGTGAACTCATACATCTTAAAGTTCCTGCTATCGTTGCCACACATAACCTTGAACTCGCCGAAATGCAAAAAAACTTCCCCAACCATATTACCAATTATTTCTTTGACATAACCATAGAAAATGACAGCACCATGAGGTTTGACTATAAATTAAAACCCGGTATCTGTAAAACGTTTAATGCAAGCCTGCTGTTAAAAAAAATTGGAATTGATGTGGATGAAAAAAAACAAGCAACATGAATTGCATGATGCCTGTTTTTAAAATACATTAAAGGAGTCAGATTACTTCTCAAAATATTTCAGATATTCATCAAGGCCATAAGTTTTGCTCATTCCGCTAAACTCTTCCATCAATGCATCGTTGAATGGAACTCCCTTATCTTTTCTGAACATCCAGGTATCGTGTTCTTTTTCACCTGCAGTGTAAATACGATTCTGGCCGGGCATTTTTTTAGATGCTCTGAGATCACGCAGAATATTTCCTGTGATTTTTTTAAAGTCATCAGGCTCGGTAAACGCATTGATATCAATAGCGATAAAGAAATGTCCCAACGGATAAGGTACTTTTTTACCATCTTTTATGCCCATAAGCATTTTCATATATGCTCCCTGTTGCAAAGCAGCAGAAAGGATCTCAACAACCGTTGCATAACCATACCCTTTATAACCACCGGTTTCTTCACCTACACCGCCCAGAGGAGTAAATGCAGCACGCCCTGCAATCAGATCTTCCAGCACTTCTTTGGAGTTGGTTTTTGATTCGCCGTTTTCATCAATTACCCAGCCTTTGGGCATTTCCTTACCCTGGCGGGCGTATACTTCCACTTTTCCACGCTGGGTAATAGATGTGGCACAGTCGAGCAGGAACGGAAAATTTTCATCAGAAGGCATTCCAAAGGTCATGGGATTGGTTCCAAGCATATTTTCCACACCAAATGTAGGAGCAATTGACGGTCGTGCATTGGTACCCGTAATCCCGATCATGTTTTCCTTTACTGCCATAAGCGGATAATAACCGGCAAAACCATAGTGTGTTGAATTTCTTACTGCCACCATACCCATGCCTGTTTTTTTGGCTTTTTCAATGGCCATTTTCATCGACTTGTAAGAAATTACGTGGCCCATTCCGTTATGACCATCAACCACTGCCGTGGCGGGTGATTCCTTAACAACTTCCAATTCAGTAACCGGATTAAGAATACCATCGTTGATACGATCAAGGTATATCGGCTTCAACCTGTTTACACCATGCGAATCAAACCCAAGCTTATCTGCCTGCATTAAAACATCTGTCACAATTTTTGCATCTTCTTCCGGCAAGCCTGCTTTCATCAATACTGTTACCATAAAACTTTCGATCACATCGAAAGGAATCCATATCTCTTCTTTAGTTGTCATAATGATTTGATTTTAGATTTTAGTTGTATATGATCAAAAATAATTATTATATCCGGTTTTTCAAACATACTTGTATGTAAAGTTTGTTATAAAAAAATGATTTTATGCGATGGAATTAAATTGCATTAAAGGCAAAAAATTTGTAGGTTTGTATTTATCCATTTTATATGATAAACGGAATATTTATGTAAATAAAAAGATTTTTTTTGCACATATTGTTCATATTGCTATGGAATTTAAACATGATTTTCTCAAAAACCAGAAGATTCGGTGGATTTTTTTAATATTTGGTTTACTTTGGATTTTGTTATCCGTTTACTACGATCTGATTAAGGATGAAAGTGTTTTTAAATTCATCTTCTATTTGATTATCGGATTATTTATCATCTCAAGGGGTTTAGGGGTTCCATTTGAAAAACTTTTTGGTAAGAAATATATATACGTATCAGATGATGAGTTAAAAATAAAACTTCGCGTTTTAAAGAAAGAGATAAAAACAGGCTGGGAAGAAATTATTTCATTAGAGTTATGGCCAGGAAAAATTAAGATTACCACCCGAAATAAAAATTATTATAGTGCCGATCTCAGGGAGGTCGAGCCTCAGATCAGACATGACTTTTTACAAACCATAATACAAACAGCAAATAGTAAAGGGATTGATACAAATAAGCATGGTTATCTGAAAAATCTGTGATGAACTCTTTTTAGTTACCTTATTTTAGATATATAAAGGATGTAAGAATAATATAAAAAATTAAGTTATGGCAAAAACAAAAGAATTACTCGGACTTATCGTTGGTTTTGCAGCCGGAACCTTTCTGGGTGCATTGTTTGTAGGAGCATGCAATACAAAATCAAGTAAAAAGAAAAAGGAAGAAAAAGAAAACGATGATGATTAGTTAATCTTGTTTTTTTCTTCCCAACAAACCATCGCCTTCCCAAAAAAGCACACATGGAAAAAACAAAATCTGAAGGCCTGGAGTTTTATCAATTTTCTCATCTGAAAAAGATTGATGAGATTAACCATTTCATTACAAGTCGCAACGGTGGTTTCAGCAAAGGACCCTTCATGAGCTTTAATACCGGCTTTCATGTGGGTGATAATGACTGGACGGTTTTCCAGAACAGGAAAAAACTTGCCGACGTACTCAGGATTGATATTTCTCAGCTAACCTTTGCCAATCAAACCCATAGCAGCAATATTGCAATAATTGATAATGCAAAGAAAGGAAGCGGCAGCATAAACTATGAATCATCCATTCCCAATACCGATGGACTGGTAACCAATATTCCCGGAATTTGTCTTTGTGTTCAGATGGCTGACTGCGTGCCGCTGCTTTTATACGATCCTGTAAAGCACGTGATTGGAGCGGTGCATGCAGGCTGGCGTGGAACCTTAAAAAAAGTTGCTGAATCAGCTGTTAAAACCATGTCATACGCATTCGGCTGTTCACCATCTGATATAATTGCCGGTATCGGCCCGGCAAATGGACCATGCTGTTATGAAATCGGAGAAGATGTAAAAAGCGAAACCTTGAGAAGCTTAGGTGATTTATCAGGCATAATAAAAGAACATCCGCAACCTGGTAAATACATCTTCGATCAATGGCATGCCAATTTCCTTCAACTTACCGACTGCGGTATTCCCGAAAAAAATATTGAAACATCTGATTTATGCAGCCACTGTCATTCTGATATTTTCTTTTCTTCGCGAAAGGATAATGGAATTACAGGCAGAACTACTGCAGGAATAATGCTGAAATAATCCTTCACCCAATAATTTCGTAACCCTGTTTCAGCGTTTTTTGCCTTTGGATTTTTCTATGGCTGCCATATATATATTTCTGTTTCATCTTCCATTAAACAAAATGTGTAAATATTATTGGTTTATTTGATTGGAAATTCCTACTTTAGGCCGCCTTTTTGGCGTATTCTAACCAAGTACCAATCAAAAAAAAATAAATACATATGGAAGAAAACAATGAAATCATTAAGGGTTTACCTGAAAATGCCTATAAGGAGCTGAAACCGGGTGAAGAGTATATTCCCGTGATGTCTCCTGACAGGATCTATCCTGAGGTGAATTTTCGATCGGTTTCACTGGGTTTGCTCATGGCAGTAATTTTTTCTGCTGCAGCAGCTTATCTTGGTCTGAAAATCGGACAGGTTTTTGAAGCAGCCATCCCCATAGCTATTATTGCTGTCGGGCTGTCGACGCTTACAAAAAGAAAAAATGCACTGGGTGAAAATGTTATTATCCAGTCTATCGGTGCCAGTTCAGGTGTAATTGTAGCAGGTGCAATCTTCACTCTGCCAGCACTTTACATACTCGATCTGGAAGCCCAGTTTTACCAGGTATTTATTTCATCGTTGCTGGGTGGTTTCCTTGGCATTTTGTTTATCGTGCCTTTCCGCAAATATTTTGTTGCTGAAATGCATGGAAAATACCCTTTCCCCGAAGCAACTGCTACAACTGAAGTTCTTGTTTCCGGTGAAAAAGGCGGAGATCAGGCCAAAGTACTTTTATTCAGTGGTCTTGTAGGTGGTATTTATGATTTTGTGATATCTACCTTTGGTCTTTGGGCAGAGGAATTCTCTACAAGGGTGTTGCCTTACGGAGAAGCACTTGCCGATAAAGCCAAGATGGTATTCAAACTCAATGTGGGTGCAGCCATTGTAGGTCTGGGTTATATTATCGGATTGAAATACGCTGTAATTATCTGCGCAGGTTCCTTCGTGGGTTGGTTTGTGATCATACCCCTGATCGCCCATGCGGCAGAAATGTTTGGCGGAGCAGCTGCCATTGCCGGTGCCACACCTGAGACAATATTCGCTGATTACGTTAGAATGATAGGTATAGGTGGTATTGCTGCTGCCGGAGTTATTGGCATTATCAGATCATCAAAGGTTATCCAGACCGCCATGAAGCTTGCCGTTAAAGAAACTTTCAGCAAACATGCCAATAGTGACAGCAATATCCGCACCCGTCGCGATCTTCCCATGTCAATTATTGTGGGCGGAATCCTTGCAACAGCCCTGTTGATTTTTGTATTCTTCCAGTTTGGTGTGGTTCAGAATCTCGGGCACGCATTGCTGGCCCTGCTTATTGTAATGATCATCTCATTCCTTTTCACTACCGTTGCTGCTAATGCCATAGCCATTGTAGGTACCAACCCCGTTTCAGGGATGACCTTGATGACCCTGATCATTACCTCGCTCATTATGGCTGCTGCCGGACTAAGCGGCACATCAGGAATGGTTGCCGCACTGATCATTGGTGGTGTGGTTTGTACTGCGCTTGCCATGGCCGGTGGTTTCATTACCGACCTTAAGATTGGTTACTGGCTGGGATCATCACCCTACAAACAACAGGGCTGGAAGTTCCTGGGAACAGTGGTTTCTGCTGCCACTGTGGGTGGTGTAATTATCATTCTGAATCAAACCTACGGTTTTAAAGGAGAAGGAGCGCTCGTAGCACCCCAGGCCAATGCCATGGCCGCCGTTATTGAACCCATGATGACCGGTGGGGCTGCACCCTGGCTGCTTTATGGCGCAGGGGCCTTGCTTTCACTGATCCTTACAATGCTGGGTGTGCCCGCCCTGGCTTTTGCATTGGGTATGTTCATTCCCATCGGACTTAATACCCCGCTTTTGGTAGGAGGAATTATTGCACATTATGTTTCTACACGCAGCACCGATGAAAAACTCAATACGGTTCGAAAAGAACGGGGTACCCTCATTGCCAGCGGTTTTATTGCCGGTGGTGCACTCATGGGGGTAATCAGTGCACTCATAAAATTTGGTGGTCTTGATCTGGAAGCAACAGAATGGCTGGCATCCAGCGGATCGCAATATTTAGGCCTGGTAATGTTTACATTGCTTTGCATTTACCTTTACAGAAACGCTTTAAAAGCACAAAAAGAAGAATAATTTAACAGGTTAAGTTTAAGTTTGAGACCATCCTTAACCTTAACCTAAACCTTTACAGTTATGAAAAAAATATTGTTAGAGAAATTTTACAAATACATAAGTATTGACACACAGTCTGACCCGACATCTGAAACTTTTCCCAGTACCAAAAAGCAGTTTGACCTTGCAAATGTGCTGGTAGAAGAGCTCAAAGAGCTGGGTTTAAAAGATGCTAATATTGATGAAAATTGCTATGTGATGGCTACCTTGCCGTCTAATATCGATAAGGATGTTCCTGTTATCGGGTTTCTTGCTCATGTGGATAGTGCTCCCGACATGCCCGGCAAGGACATTAAACCCCAGATCGTTGAAGATTATGATGGTGAAGATATTCTTTTGAATAAGGAAAAGGACATGTACATCAGGGTTGCAGACTTTCCCGAGTTAAAGAAATATGTGGGGCAAACGCTCATTACCACTGATGGTACTACCCTGCTGAGCGCAGATGATAAGGCAGGTATTGCCGAGATCATGACTGCTATTGAGCACCTTGTAAACAATCCTGACATAAAGCACGGAACCGTTAAAATAGGGTTTACACCCGATGAAGAAATAGGAAAGGGCGTGGACCATTTTGATGTGAAAAAATTCGGGGCTCAATACGCTTACACCCTTGATGGCGGTGAAGTGGGTGAGCTCGAATATGAAAACTTCAATGCAGCCTATGCCAAAGTTAAAGTGCAGGGAAGAAATGTACACCCCGGTATGGCCAAATACAAAATGATTAATTCAATGATTGTGGGAAGTGAGTTAAATGATATGCTTCCGGTATTTGATCGTCCTGAATTTACTGATCACTACGAAGGGTTCTTCCATCTGATAAAGTTTGACGGTACAGTTGAAGAGTCAACGCTACAATACATCATCCGCGATCATGACCGTAAGCTTTTTGAAGATCGTAAAAAACTTATTGAAGATGTGGCCGCTTTCATGAATAAAAAGTATGGTGAGGGCACCATAACGATTGAAATGAAAGACCAGTACTACAACATGCGGGAAAAAGTTGAACCGGTTTATCATATTGTGGAAGTTGCCGAGCAGGCCATGAAAGACCTGGGTATTAAACCCAATATCAAACCCATCAGGGGTGGCACAGACGGTTCAAGACTCAGCTACATGGGACTGCCCTGCCCCAATATCTTCGCAGGCGGACATAACTTCCACGGGAAATATGAATTTATTCCGCTGGAAAGCATGGAAAAATCCACACAGGTAATCCTTAAGATCATTGAACTTTACGCAAATAAGTAAGTTTTAATAATACCAACAAAAAAAAGGTTATCCGGTATTCACGGATAACCTTTTTTTTGGTTTATATGTTTAGATGTTGAGAAGTTTAGGTAATAACTAAATAACTTTCCATCTTAATCTTAATCTCATCCCTTATACCCCACAGCCCTTTCCAGGTTGAGAACTCCATCCATTTTGGTATCGTTGAAGTAGGTACGGGCCAGATTTGCTTCAAGCACATCAGCCCCGGTAAGGTCGGCACCTGAAAGATTGGCTTTGAAAAGATTGGCCCGGGTAAGTTCAGCATATTGCATTGTACTTTGCGACAGATCAGCACGGGTAAAATCTGCTTCAACGGCAGAAATCTTTGTCATATCGGTATGTTCGAGGCTGGCATCGGTAAAATCGGCTTCATCCAGGGTAGCACGGCTAAGATTGGCTTTTGCCAACACACTGCCTTCAAACGTAACCCCTTTCAAATTGGCACCCGCCAGGTTGGCATTTGCCAGAAAAGCACCTGATAGGTTTGCACCTTCCAGGTTGGCACCCCTGAGATCTGCTTTGGAAAAATTGGCTCCCGATAGATCGGCACCTGCAAGCACTGCGCCTGCCAGTGCTGCCCCGCGAAGATTCAGGGGCCGGTTTGAATCACCCACTGAGCTCTGGGCTATCAGCATCCAAAGGTCATTGTCTGACAATAACCTGCCGTTTTGATCTGTCATAATATGATTTTTGATAAATAACGCACAAATTTAAATAAATTGTTGATATAACATCACTTATTTTAAACGAAAAGAAAATTAAACAACAAAATTAAAAATAAATAAAAGATGATCTTAACTACATTATTACAATATATAACACATAAAACAATAGATATATCATTTATTTATCTGATTTTAGATTACGACCTATGGAATACGCATCCCCCACTTTATCTCCAAGCTTCCTGTATTCCCTTGCTCCGCCCATATAAATCAATGGGTTCATGGCCTCAGGGATGTAAGATCCCGGGTTGGTTGTATCTTTCAGTTTATCAGAATCCATATGAATTTGAAGGATCTCTCCGATAAAATGATTCGTTTGCCCCACAACAGATGAACCCGTTAATTTGCATTCAATATTGAAAGGACATTCCTTAATAATCGGTGATTCAATATGTTTTGAAGGAAGTTTGGTAAATCCTGTATCCTTAAACTTATCCACATCTTTACCTGATGTAATTCCGCAATAATCGGCTTCTACCATAATACCTTCGCTGGCAATGTTTACTGTAAAATGGCCGTTTTTCAGAATTTCTTTACCTGAGAAACCCCTTGTGCCAACCGATATGCCCAGCGTAGGAGGTTTGCTTGTTAGCAAGCTAACCCATGCAATGGTTACAATATTTGCTTTATCCATATTACCTGTTACCACCAGGCTTACAGGCATGGGAAAGAGAATTTTTTGAGGTTCGAACTGCGTTTTCATAATTTTGATGTTTTGTTTTGCAATAGATTTACAGCAAATATGCAAAACTTACAACATCTGATCTAAATATTAGTCAGAAAACTTTAAAAATCAAACCTGAAAAGTATTCATGATTAAAATGTCAGAAAACCGTAAAACCCCCAAACCTTCCGGGTAATATTACAGGTTTTCAAGGAAATTTTCTGCATGGGTAAGATGAGCTTCCCTTTTCTCAGCAGACATTTTGTCAAAAGTTCTTACAAGCATGCCCATCCTCGGATTTTTATTGAAAAACTCCCGGTGCTTATCCATAAAACGCCAGAAAAGTCCGTCCCAAACCTGCTGCCACTCCCCTTTTTTGAAGTCACTCATTTTCATCAGGTAATTGCTGCCACTGATGTAGGGTTTTGTGGCAAAAATTCCACCATCAGCAAATTGGCTCATTCCATACACATTGGGCACCATTACCCAATCGTAGGCATCTATGAACATTTCCATAAACCACTGGTACACTTCATCGGGGTCAAACTCGCAAAGCATCATGAAATTCCCCAATACCATCAATCGCTCGATATGATGATTGTAACCCGTTTTCAGAACTTTTTTGATTACAGCATCCAACGGCTCAATACCGGTTTGGGCTGTATAAAAGGATGCAGGAATTTTCCTGTCAAACTCCCAGTAATTGCGGGTTCTTTCTTCTTTGCCTTTCAGGATGTACATGGCCCTGATAAACTCGCGCCAGCCAACTATCTGCCGCACAAAGCCCTCGAGAGAATTCAAAGGAATATCATTTTCAGCAGCATAATCCATTGCTTCATTCAACACTTCTTCTGGGGTTAACAATCCGGAATTCATGAGCGGACTTAACAGACTGTGATTCAAAAAGTTATTTTTTTCAACAATGGCATCTTCATAGGGACCGAATTCTTTGAATCTTTTTTCCAGAAACTGTTTTAACCAGGCCCGGCTATCTTCAAAAGATGTGGGATAGATGGGTTTTTTAGTAAGTTCTCCATAGTTTTCTGAAAAGTTTTTTTCGGTATACTCAACGGCTTCTTTCCAAAATGGGTTGTTATCAGTTAACTGAACTTCAGGGGCTTTTTTACCGGCCGGATATTTCTTACGGTTTTCTGAATCGAAGCTCCATTTGCCACCCATGGGTTTTCCTTTGCCTTCAAGGAGCAATCCGCGGCGTTTACGCTGGTCAACATAAAAATCGGTCTGGAAGAATTTTTTCCGATCGCGGAAATATTCCTCAATTTCTTTGGTGGTATTGAGAAATTTGGGATTGTCGTACTTTACGGTTTTTATATTCTTTTCCCTGCATGTTTCTTCGATTCTTCTTTCCAGCCAGTAATCCACAGGATCAATATAATGGATTTCATTTACACCATCTTCTTTGAAATGCTGAATAAGTTTACGGATATCACTTTCTTTGAGTGTTGCATCCACATACTCAATGCTTTTTGCCTTTTTCTCGAGAAAATTTTCATAAAATTTCATACCTGCCCGGTGAAAGGCAATTTTCTGCTTATGAAACTTGAATTGCCCGAAAAATAAATGCTCTTCTACCAGGTATGTCTTATTCTTACTGATGGGCAAAGGCGATTTCAGGAGCAATTGATCCGGAAATATGATATTAACTGTACTCATTGTGTTTTATTTTTTTTGTTGTTTCTGCATTTTTCACTGCAATATATTACATGTTCCCAGTTTCTTTCCCATTTTTTTCGCCAGTTGAAAGGCAAACCGCAAACCGGGCATATTTTATTGGGTAAATTTTCTTTTTTGTATGACTTCTGTTTCAAACCCCCAGTTGTTTTTCGCATTTTTTCCAGAATTTAAAAAACGAAGGATAATAACCTTCCACATCAAACATCCAGTCCCTGTTCTCCTGAGTTCCCTTGTAATGGCCATTAAATGGA
>JBHEOF010000254.1:0-507 GCA_046261715.1 Bacteroidales bacterium | reverse complement strand
GAGCCCTACATTTCCACAACGGCCAACCGTGTGCTGCAAAAGGCGCTGGCACTTGCCCAGGAAATGGGTGATCAGTATGTTTCGGTAGAACACATTTTACTGGCGCTGCTTGATGCAGGCGATTCGGTGAGCCGGCTGATGAAAGACAACGGCATTGCCAAAAAAGATTTGCAAAAAGCTATTGAAGAGCTGAGAAAAGGATCGAAAGTGGACAGTCAGACTGCCGAAGACCGTTTCAATTCACTGAACCGGTTTGCTTGATATGGGTGCATTGATTGCCGGCGCCAAATACAAAGGTGAATTTGAGGAAAGGCTGAAGGCTGTTGTAAACGAGGTGGTGCATTCCAACGACGAAGTGATTCTTTTTATCGATGAAATTCACACACTGGTGGGCGCCGGAAAAGGTGAAGGCGCCATGGATGCAGCCAATATTCTGAAACCGGCACTGGCCCGGGGTGAACTGCGCGCCATTGGTGCAACCACATTCAACGAATATCAGAAATATTT
>JBHEOF010000253.1:0-511 GCA_046261715.1 Bacteroidales bacterium | reverse complement strand
CTTGAAACCGAAAGAAAGCATATAACACCCAAAAAAGGTTCAGAAGGCCATATTTTTCTAAATAACCGTGGTACCTATCTAACACGTGTAATGATTTTTCTGATCATACGCAAACTTGCAGAAAAGGCGGGAATAAGGAAAACCATTAGTCCGCATACCTTGCGCCACAGCTTTGCCACTCACCTGGTAGAGGGTGGAGCCGATCTGCGTGCTGTTCAGGATATGCTGGGCCACGAATCCATTACAACTACCGAAATTTATACCCATCTTGACAGAGAATATCTCAGAGAAAACCTGATCTCATATCACCCCCGCAGTAAAATAAAATATTAGCCGGCATTTAACTTTTTATTAATGGAAGTATACAAACTATATTTTACTTTTGACATACACACTTTTCTATCAAAATGAAAAAATAATATTGAAAAGCAAAAACATAAATTAATCCCAAACAGCACTATTATGAAAAGATTTACCATTGGCATTTTTACCTGTCTTCATATTTTTATAA
>JBHEOF010000252.1:0-520 GCA_046261715.1 Bacteroidales bacterium | reverse complement strand
CCACTACGATGTTCCAAAAAGCCTTGAAGGTTACTACCAGGAGACAGGACGCGCTGGTCGTGACGGGGGAGAGGGAAAATGTATCGCATTTTACCGCTATAAGGACATTCAGAAACTGGAAAAATTCATGCAGGGGAAACCTGTTGCCGAACAGGAAATAGGAAGACAACTTCTGCTTGAAACTGTCTCTTACACAGAATCTTCTGTCTGTCGCCCCAAGCTTCTTCTGAACTATTTCGGAGAGGTGGAATGCAACAAGTGCGGTGAAATCTTACAAACACCATCATAATGAGTTCTTTGGAGCAGGAGAAGAGAAAGACAATAAGTTCTGGAATGCCGTCTTACGGCAGTCACTTATTGCTCGACTGATCTACAAGGATATTGAAAATTATGGTCTGTTGAAACTGAGCGAGAAAGGAAAAGAGTATATAAAGAATCCGTATTCGATAATGCTAACAGAAGATCATGACTATGACATTGTCTCCGATGAGGAAGCAACCTCTGGTGGAGGCGGTACAGG
>JBHEOF010000251.1:0-521 GCA_046261715.1 Bacteroidales bacterium | reverse complement strand
TAATGAATATATTTCTAAACCATACCTATGATGTGTATTCCTTAATGATCTCCTTCACATCATCGGGCGCTACCCGACCGTAGGTTTTAGTGCCCACCTGCACCACAGGTGCCAGTCCGCAGGCTCCTACGCAGCGCAGGCAGCTCAATGAAAATGATCCGTCGGGAGAGGTTTCTCCAACCTTTATGTCCAGCTGCTTTTTAAATTCAGCTAATACATTCTCTGCTCCACGCACATAGACAGGCCATGATCTCAATGGCATGGTATTCCGACTTACCACTCTTCACCTCCTCCAGTAATTTCCTGGCATTGCCCAATCCGTGTGCGATACCGATCTTGATCTCCAGTCCGTCAAAATCGACCGAGGCCGAGCGGATCCCCTCAAGGCCACGCAGCTGTTTAAAATCGATTGATGTAAGCTCTTTCCCAGTGTGCAATTCGTAGGCCGTTCTTGTTGCTGCCTCGATCACCCCACCGGTGACACCAAAGATTACACCTGCTCCTGTGGACTCACCCAGCGG
>JBHEOF010000250.1:0-531 GCA_046261715.1 Bacteroidales bacterium | reverse complement strand
GAATTATACATTTTATCCCATTGTTCTTGTCCTGTTTCAGTTAACATCAACGCGGCATAAATAATTTTCACATCATCAGTTGCATTATCAGACCATCCATCCTCTTCCGAATATGTTATCCTATTACCGTCTTTATCAACTATTTCCCTCCCATTAGGATCAATGAATATGATGGGATTATTCCCCACATAAGCATAGGGACTAATGGGAAAATACTTCTCCGCCAACGGGTCCACACTATGCCACCTTGCAATTTGCGCATCATAAAACCGTGCCCCGTAATTCCCGCTTTCAGCGGGACAGGCTCCCCAATTTACGCCAAAAAAATCGTGTTTCTCACCGGCCTTACCTGCTCCAAAACAGGGTATTCAAAGAGCGTATAATGCCCAAAAATACAGCTTTTTTTCTTTTAATTGTTAAGCAAACCATTTTCCGGTTAATTGAAAAAATGCTCACCAATAAAAAGTTTAGGGAGTTCTTTCAAAAGAAAGTGGAGGCACTATAAACTTCTCACTCCATTCTATATATAAG
>JBHEOF010000025.1:39284-40173 GCA_046261715.1 Bacteroidales bacterium | reverse complement strand
GAACCTGCACTAGCCCGTGCACAATTCATTCACAACTCTGCCGACCTGGCCGCAACCAGCGTTGATGTATTTGTGAACGGTGCGTTGTTTTATGGTGATTTCGATTTCAGAACAGCTACTCCTTTTGTAGATGTTCCTGCTGAAGTAGAACTTACCATTGATATTGCACCCGCCGGTGCCGGTATCGAATCTTCCGTGTTCAACACAAACGTTACCCTTACTGCCGATGAAACATACGTAATCGTAGCTAACGGTATTGTAAGTGATACAGGTTATGATCCGGCTCCCGCATTTGCTATATACCCGTTTGCACCTGCACGTGAAGTAGGAGAAGCTGTTGATGAAACAGACCTTCTCGTATTCCACGGTTCTACCGATGCGCCGGAAGTTAGTGTGTGGGCAATGGGTGGCGATGCCGCTTTATTCAACTTCTCATACGGTGAGTTTGCCGGTTATCTTGGCCTCCCCACCGATGACTATGTGATTGAAGTACGCACAGCCGATGGTTCAGCAGTTGTAGCTGCTTACGAAGCTCCTCTTGGAACATTGAACCTCGAAGGTGCAGCACTTACTGTAGTTGCCAGTGGATTCCTTAATCCTGCCGATAACAGCGATGGACCTGCATTTGGTCTTTTCGTAGCTACTGCTGACGGTGGTGCTTTATTGGAATTGCCATTGTATGAAGAGGAACCGCTTATTGGCGACAGCTGCGATAATCCAATTGTTGTAGATGTTATTGGTGATCCTCTGGTTGACTACGCAATAAGCTCAGAGCCTTATCCTGATTTATTCGAAAGCTCCTGGATTAACCCAACAAGCAGCTACATGAACGGTAACAACATTGTATTCCAGTTTACTCTGGAAAACACAAGTCTGGTTAGCGGATCCA
>JBHEOF010000025.1:257-39274 GCA_046261715.1 Bacteroidales bacterium | reverse complement strand
TCAGGAACCGGTAGTTCCGGTGGCAGTTTTGCAGATGTAGCCCTGGAACCCGGCGATTACTTTATGATCGTAGGTACATGGCCGGATCCCCAGGGTACCGATATGACCATCAATCTTTCTGCTGTAGAAGCACCTACCGATCCTGCATTGGTTGTTGTTCCCGATACGCTTGATGTTGGTTTTGCTGTTCCGGGTGTCAATACCGTAAGCGGATCAGTTCTTCTCAGTAATGAAGCGGTTGCAGATGTCGTGATTGAAGAAACCGATATAACTATTACCGGTGCACAGGCCGACAGATTCTCTGTTGCCCTGGCAGATACCGAACTCAGCTTCCCCTTAAACATTGGTTTTGAAGAAGTTGTTGAACTCGTTGTTACTTTTGATCCTGATGTTACAGGACCTGCTGAAGCAGAAATGGTTATAGCATGGAATAATCCTGAAGGTACCGATGAAATCGTTACACTTTTTGGTACAGGCTATGAAGCATTTACACAAGTGTTCGAAAACTTCGATGAAGCCACACCTCCGGATATTCCATCACCATGGACAGGTATTCTTGATGTTGAAGGCCCGGCAGCATTTGTTGACCTTCGTACTGTAGGTTCACCTTATTCTGCACCGCATCACGTGCGTCTGGCAAACGGCAACAATATTGTTGGCGATGTAATGCTGGTTAGTCCGCTGGTTACTGATATGGATGCTTCCTGGGTACGCTTCTTTGCGAGAATGGGAGTTTCCACACAGACAGAAAACCTGGCAGTGGGTTATATGACAGATCTGGGCGATGCAGGAACATTTGTTCCGCTGGATACCCTTTCTATTGTGGGTACTTATGCACAATATGTTGTATCCCTGGCTGATCTGGCTGCAGAGAAAGATATCGTATTTCCTGAAAACGGTTACATTGCTTTCCGCCATACTATGGAAGTAACATACCGTGTTTTCTATCTTGACGATATTGCTTATGAACCCCAGCCAACTACCCCGGTATTCTCTGCCAATGCAGATGCAATTGATTTTGGTGATAACGTTTACATAGATCAAACGGTTAACCAAACACTTTCAATTTCAAATGCAGGTACAGGAGTGCTTACCATCAATGAAACAGACATCAATATAACAGGCGCAGATGCAGCCTACTTTGATGTTGTTTTTGGTGATGATATGGTTTGGCCCATTGAGCTGGCAACAGCAGAAATTTATGAGCTTACATTATCATTTACACCCGATGAAGCAAGGGATTTTGTTGCAGATCTGGAAATTGAAGACAATATAGTGGGTAAAGCAGTAAACGTAATACCTCTATCAGGTACAGGTTATGATCCTACAGTTACTCCACCCTACCTGGTTGACTTCATTGGTGATTTTCCACCGCTTGACTGGACAAGATGGGCAGGTGAGTTGAATGACTCTACCGAATTAAGTCCTGTAACCAGTTTCTGGAACCATGCAAAATTCGCAAACCAGGCTGATCTTCCGGAAAATAATGCTACCAAAATCAACATTTATGGTACATCCCGTAATCACTGGTTCATTACACCCCCAATTGACCTGGGTGACGGTACTACCGACTATATGCTGAACTTTGACGTGGCTCTTACAGGCTGGAACAACACCAATCCTGCTACTTTCGGACCCAATCAGTATTTCGCCGTTGTTATTTCAACTGATGGTGAAACCTGGGTTCCTGCAAACATACTTCAATTATGGGATGCAGAGGACGAAATTTCCAACACAGGAGAGCCTGTTACACTCGACCTGAGTGAGTATTCAGGAAGCGTGCAGATTGGTTTCTATGGTGAATCACGTGCTGGTGGCGGCGATGTAGATCTTCACGTTACCAATGCACATGTGCGTGAAATTGAGTTCTTCAATGTTACTTTCAATGTAGCTGATTCTGAAGGTACTCCAATCACAGACGCTACAGTTATGTTGGGCGACCAAACCCTGAATGCCGATCCTTATCTCTTTGAAAATGTGCTGTTAGGCGATTATGATTATGAGGTAAGTAAACTGGGTTATATTCCGGTATCAGGTACTGTATCGGTAGAAGATCAGGATGTGGTAGTCGATGTGGTATTACTGGATGCATTTACTGTTGACTTTACAGTTACCGATGGTACGAATCCCATTTCGGATGCAAACATCGATATCTTCGATGAGGCCGATATACAAATTGCCACTCTGGTTACCGATGTTGATGGTGAGGCAAGCATTCTTCTCGCTGACGGTGTATATACATACGATGTATTTGCGGTAGGTTTCGACCTTCTTGAAGATCAGACCTTCACTGTCGTTGATCAGGATATTACTGTATCAGTTGTTCTTACAGGACCCGATCCAATGACACTGCCGTTTGCTGAGAACTTCAATGATACTATTCTGCCAATGGACTGGATTGTTGTGGATCTGCCTGATCATACAACACCTGACACATGGCAGTTTATTGATGCTCTTGGTACCAATTCGCTTGACGGAACCCCGTTTACAATTATCGATAGCGATGACGCAGGTTCAGGAGGAGTAGTAATGAATTCTATGCTGTATACTCCTGCCATTGATGCATCAGTATTTGATGGTGCACTTACACTCTCTTTCGAACAATACTATCGCCATTTGGGTGATAACGCATTTGGTAAAGTTGAAGTTTGGGATGGAAGCGCATGGGTTGAACTGGCTAATTATACCGAGACACAAGGTAGCTGGGCAGCTCCTGATCTTGCTATGTTTGATATTACTGAATATGCCAATGATAATCTGAGAGTACGTTTCCATTATACTGACGGAGGTTCATGGGCATGGTACTGGGCTGTTGATAATGTTGAAATCAGAGGCATACTCGAACCGGTTGATCCACTGGCTATGACTACATTCCTGGATGCTACCGGAGAGAATTTGCCAGTTCAGATAGGTGAAGGTGGTAATGCACGTGCTGCGGCACTTTACCAGGATCGTTATGTTGTTGTACCTTCACGTGAAGGCGGTACAAACGTTTGGGTATGGGATGCTTTAAGCCCCCACCTCGAACCATTTGCACTTGACAAAGGCGATGGAATCATCGAGTTTGGCTTGTTTGAAGTAAACTATGCTCAGGCTGTAGGCGATAACATTTATGTTTCGAATATGACGCTGGGTTCCAACGAAGCACATCCCTTCAGGGTTTATCGCTGGAGCAGTCTGGATGCCGAACCCGAAGTTATCCTTTCATCCGGTGGTGAATGGGGTCGTTTAGGTGACGCATTCTCAATTATCGGAGATCCTGCAACCGAAGGTTCTATCATTGCTCATGTAAACAGTGGCGGCGAAGGACAAAGAACCTTCAGGAAATTTGATTTTGTGGATGGTGTTGTTCAAAATGAAGACACTCCTGAACTCATAACTCTTGAAGGCGATTACAACCTGAACTCTTTCGGTACCTATAACCCCATTGAAGGAGTAGATGATCTATTCCTGGTAACAGGAAACGGAATGGGTATAGCCATTGCTAACCTTGCCGGTGAAGTACAGGCCTATATTGGTTCTGATGTTGTTCCGGTGAAAACAATGGATCCGCAAATTTTCAATTATGATGGAAAGAGATATCTCAGTTATGTAATAAATAATGAAGGAAACAGTGAAGATGGCGCTTATTACGAAGTGATAGATATCAGCATGGGTGCCGATGATGTGGATGCATTTTCCATGATCATCAGTACTGAAATACTGAACAGCCTGAAAGCTCATACCTTTACACTGGGAGCAGGTGCAGCATCACTGAGTGGTACTAACCGTGTATCTCAAACAGATGATGGAGAGATCATGATACTTTCTCATGTGGTTGCCCGTGGCTTTGTTCTCGAAACAACAGGTACATTACCGGCAACATATGCCCTAACCGTGGTTGCAGAACCCGAAGAAGGTGGTACTGTTGAAGGTGACGGCGACTTCTATGAAGGCGCTACTGTTCCTGTTTCTGCCGTTGCAGCAATTGGTTATGAGTTTGTGAACTGGACCGTTGACGGTGCTGAAGTCAGCACAGAAGCTGAATTCAACTACACAATGCCTGGTGAAGCAACTACACTTACTGCAAACTTTGAAGCTCTTGTTATTGAAGACATAGCTACTCTTGCTGAACTCCGCACCAAACCGGCGGACGGTACCCTGTATCGTTATACCGGTGATGCTGTTATTACAGCCATGGACGGATTCCGTAACCGCAAGTTCATCGAAGATGAAACTGCTGCTATCATGATTGATGACAACGACGGTATTATCACACCTGAATACGATCTCTATGATGTTATTACCAATGTTACCGGCGAGATTGTCATCTTCAGGGATATGGTACAGTTTAAACCTGCCGAAGATACTGATCCGGCTACTGAAAACACTCCTGTTGAACCTACAGTATTTATGCTGGATGGAGTTACCCAGGACGATCAGGCCAAATTCATCCAGTTTGTGAATGTTACATTTATGAACCTTGAAGAGGGTGATGTATTTGAGAATGGAGAAAACTATACCGTTACCGATGGTGAAAACGAGTTTGTTATAAGAACCGATTTCTGGGATGTTGATTACATTGGAGAAGAAATTCCCACAGATCCTGTGAAAATCAGCGGTGTGGTAATAACATTCTTTGAAACATTGCAACTCGTTCCACGCTTTGCAGCTGACTTTGAAGAATATATTGCATATAACGTAACCTTCAATGTGGATATGACACCTGCCGAAGATTTCGATCCTGACAACGACGTGGTGTATATTACCGGTTCTATGTTTGGATGGGCCGAACCCGGTTCGCAACCCGACGACCAAACTATGACCCGCGTGGATGATTCCATGATCTGGACCAAAACTCTGGTACTTGAAGCAGGTACTTATCAGTACAAGTACTTCCTCAATGCCGGATGGGATGGCGGTGAATGGGACAGTGGCGACGACCGTGAAGTTGTTGTTGCCGGTGATATGGTTGTTGATGACATTTGGGGTGATGATGGAACCAATGTTAATGAACTTGACCCATTATTCGTCAATGTATTCCCCAACCCTGCACGCGACAATTTCAACATTACTGCCGGCTCTATGATCCGCAGTATTGTAATTGCCGATATTACAGGTAAGGTGGTTTACAACGATATCATCAACGATACACAAACACGTATCTACAATGCCTTCGAAACAGGTATTTATATTGTACACATTTACACTGAAGATGGAGTATTCGTAAGAAAACTGCAGATTCAGAAGTAAAGTCTCATAAAATCTCTTCCGGCATTTTCCGGATAGAGTAACTTAAAAGCCCGGTAGGCAATGCTTACCGGGCTTTTTTTGTTGATTGTTCACGAGCGTACATATATTGTACACAAGCGTACACAAAAAACTGTTAGTTCTGTATTTAAAGAACCTTATTTTATTGATATTCAATTTTTTAAAAAATATGGAATACCCTTTGACATTATTTAAAACAACAAACAATAACTTTAATTCATTCTTTTTCTATTGTTTAAAAAATTCCATCAAAATATCAAAATTAATTTTCAGTTCTTTTGTTACCGAACTATAAAAAGTTTTACGATATTTGATGTAAACTTTAAAATAAAATTACCATGCCTAATATAACCGAACGAAGCGCCTATGTGGAAGAATCCGGGATATTTTTTGAAACCCTGGGTATGACAAGAATGGCTGGAAGAATAATCGGCCACCTCATGGTAACCGATAAAGAAATGGTTTCATTTGATGAACTGACACAAGTATTGAAAGCAAGTAAAAGCTCCATCAGCACCAATGTTAAGCTTTGTATTAATGTACAGTTCGTTAAACCTGTAACTACTCCGGGAGACAGAAAAACATACTTCATGCTTGCACCTGAAATATCATGGGTTGAAACTTTTCAACGTCGAATGGAACAAATGAATGCTATGCAAAAGTTCCTGCAGAAAGGCTTAAACCTACGCTCTAACCAGGATGATAAACCAGCTCAATGGATAAAAGATGCCCGGGATTTCTATGGATGGATTATACGGGAACTTCCGGATTTGCTGAAAAAGTGGGAAAGATATCAAAACAATAAAAAATCCTGAAGTAAAAACCTTTTACGATCATAAAAAAATTTCTTTTAAACAAAAAAACTGATCCAATGAAAAAGCTTATGAATTCTAACTTTTTTCCTTTCATATTTTTTCTGATGATAACGATGTCAATAACAGTCCATGCGCAAGACCCCAAAGAGATAATGCAAAATATGGAAGATAATATGCGGGGCGATGCATCTTATACAGAAATGAGTATGGAAACCGTAAGGCCCCGCTACACGCGCGAAATTACTATGAAATCCTGGTCTATGGGAGATGATTATTCACTCATACTGATAACAGCCCCGGCAAGGGATGAAGGAACCGCATTTCTGAAAAGAAAAAATGAAATCTGGAATTACGTACCCAATATTGATCGTACCGTAAAAATGCCGCCCAGTATGATGTCTCAATCGTGGATGGGAAGTGATTTTACAAACGATGACCTGGTGCAGGGTAGCTCAACGGTTGATGATTATGATCACAAACTCATTGGTAAAGAAACAATTAACGGAACAGAGTGCTACAAAATTGAAATGAAGCCACACCCCGAAACTCCTGTAGTTTATGATAAAATAATTTACAGGGTTAGCACAGACTCGTATCTTCCGGTTAAAATTGACAACTATAATGAATTTGGTGACCTTGTTAGCACCATCAACTTCAGTGATGTGCAAAACATGGGGGGCAGGGATTTTCCTACAATCATGGAAATGATACCTCATGACAAAAAAGGACATAAAACCATACTTAGAACTCATGAAGCTGATTTTAGCATACAACTTAATGAAAGCTTCTTTTCTCAGCAAAATATGAGAAGTATAAGGTAGG
Organism: Bacteroidales bacterium; assembly: GCA_046261715.1. GTDB lineage: Bacteria > Bacteroidota > Bacteroidia > Bacteroidales > UBA7960 > SKVR01. The sequence continues at coordinate 32,387 of JBHEOF010000025.1, read as the reverse complement.
GTAAGGTTAAGATTGAGATTAAAATCAAAAATGATATTACCTGCCTGCTTTTTACAATACTAAAATTAAGGTTGAAAAGAAGATTTTAAAGAATTTAATTATAACGAAATGAACCGAGCCATGTCAATATTATTATCACGCACAACAATGATTATTTCGCACTGAAAGAAGTTATCTGTGATAAATGACATTGGCGAGATGCCTGCCTGCAGGCAGGCATTTAACCAAATTTTTAAAATTATTAACTGATGAAAACTGTAATTAAAACCACAAATCTGGAAAAAGTTTACAATAGCTCAGTAGCTCCGGTTAAAGCAGTAAGTAATGTAAACCTTGAATTCAAAGAAGGTGAATTTACTGCTATTGTGGGGCCCTCAGGTAGCGGAAAAACAACTCTTCTGAACCTGATTGGTGGCTTAGACAAACCCACCAAAGGTAGCGTGTTTATTGACGATGTGGATATCTCCACCATGAAAGAAAGTCATTTATTTGATTTTCGCCTGAGGCATATCGGTTTTGTTTTTCAGGCATATAACCTTATACCTGTTCTTACGGCCATTGAAAACGTTTCTTTTATTATGCTCCTGCAAAAAAGACCTAAGGAAGAATTGGAAAAAAGAGCAAAAGAAATGCTTGAACAGGTTAATCTTTCTGATAAAATTCATGTGCGCCCCAGCAAACTTTCAGGTGGTCAGCAGCAGCGGGTTGCCGTGGCACGCGCTCTTGCATCAAAACCCGATTTTGTATTGGCCGACGAACCCACGGCAAACCTGGATACCGAATCAGCTTTCAACCTGCTTGATATCATGTTAAAACTGAATGAAGAAGAGAATATTACATTGATTTTCTCTACTCATGATCAACGGGTTATTGACCGGGCGAGAAGAGTAATTACCCTTGTGGATGGATCAGTAAGCAAGGATGAGAAGTTTGATAGATAACCATTACAATTTTAAACATTTCAACTCTTAAACTTATAAAATGAAAATGCTACTGACTTTAGCCTGGCGTAATCTCTGGCGTAACAGTAAAAGAACACTTATTACCATTAGCTCTGTGTTATTTGCGGTTTTTCTTGCCATTATTTTTACATCGATGGAAGAGGGTTCCTATAACCGGATGATTGAAACAATGGTAAAATACAGTACGGGCTACATCCAGATACAGGATGTTCTTTATGAAGAAGAACCTTCCATTGATCATGCTATGCTTTTTGATGACGAAATTCAGGCACTGCTTAAAAAGTATGATGAAAAAATTTCACTTCATGTTCCACGCCTGCAAAGTTTTGCACTTGTTGCCACAGAAAATAATACACGTGGCAGCATGGTAACCGGTATTGATCCGGACCTCGAAGTTCAACTCAACGACCTGGAAAACAATGTGGTGGAAGGAGAATTTCTGAGTCGGGGAGATAAGGGATTGCTTATTGCCGAAGGATTAGCCAGAATACTGAATGTTTCCATTGGCGACACACTTGTGCTGCTGGGACAAGGGTTTCAGGGATCAATAGCCGCCGGGAAATATCATGTGCAGGGGATTGCAGACCTGAAAATTCCCGATCTCAATGACAATAGCATTTACATGACCCTGGAAACGGCACAATGGTTTTATGCTGCCGAAGAAAGACTTACTGCACTGATCATTATGCCTGAAAATCCAAAGCAAACCACTCAACTGGCAAATGAACTGCTCAGCGAGATTGACAGGGAGTGGTATAATGTCATCACGTGGAAAGAACTTCTAAAAGATCTTCTGGCACTAATGCAACTCGATCTTGCCGGCACAATGGCCATGATGATAATTTTATACATTGTAATAGCATTCGGTTTATTTGGTACAATCCTGATGATGCTCATTGAAAGGAAAAAAGAATTCATACTGTTGTTTTCTCTTGGTATGAAGCGCTCGCGTCTGGCGTTTATATGTTTTATTGAATCAATGGTTATAACCACTTCAGGAATCGTGGCCGGAATCGTGGTTGCAATTCCTGTAGTAATCTACTTTAAACATTTCCCGATAAGACTATCTGGTGATATGGCTGAGGCCATTACTGAATATGGTTTTGAACCGGTGATTCCTTTTTCAACTGATCTGTCAATTTTTTATACACAGGGGTTATATGTATTTCTGCTTGCCTTTTTAATAGGACTATTCCCCGTGTATAAAGTCTTCAGATTAAAAATAACGGATGAAAAACATTAGCAATATGATTACACTTTTGAAAATATCATGGAGGAACGTTTGGCGCAACCGTCAGCGAAGTACTACAATGATCCTGGCTATCACCGCCGGTTTATGGGGAGGCCTGTTTGCTGCATCCATAGCAATGGGATTGATGAATCAACGTTTTGAAACCGGTATTGAGCAGGAAATATCACATGTTCAGATACATAATCCTGAATATATTGCCGAAAGAAATCCTGAATATAACATTACAAACTGGGAAGAACTTTACAATCAACTTGACACCGCTGAAGTTGTAATGCATTACTCCGGCCGTAGTCTTGTGAACGGTATGATTGGTTCAGCCAATCTTACAAAAGGTATAACTATTATGGGTGTTGATCCTGAAAAAGAAGCAAAAACATCCAACCTGGAAAACAATGTTATTGATGGAAAATACTTTTCCAATAGTAATCAGCCCGATATATTGATTGGCCGGAGCCTTTCCGATAAATTAAAAATTCAAACCGGGTCAAGGGTGGTATTAACATTCCAGGATCTTGAAAATGAAATCGTTTCCGTTGCATGCAGAGTTTCGGGAATTTTCCGTACAGCAAACACAATGTTTGATGAAAGCAATGTTTATATGCGTCAAACAGATCTTAATCAATTACTTGGCAAACAAAATATTGTAAACCAAATTGCCATCATTCTTAATGATTACGAATTAAGCCAGGAATTTGCTGATAAATACGATGAAAAGTATCCGGAACTGACAGTCAGACCATGGCTTGAAATATCTCCCCAGATGGGTTTCTATTATGAAATGGGAATGGCTATGTTTATGATAATACTTATAATAATATTACTCGCCCTTGCATTTGGTTTGCTCAATACGATGCTTATGTCGGTTTTTGAAAGAATCAGGGAGCTGGGTATACTCATGTCAATAGGCATGAACAAGAAACGGATTTTCATGATGATCCTTTTTGAAACAATATTCCTTACACTGACCGGAGCGATCATCGGGATGCTTGCCGGCCATTTCACAGTAAATATATTGAGAAAAAATGGGATCGATTTTGCTGCTGTAGGAGGAGATGCACTTAATCAGTATGGTTTCGAAACAGTTGTATATCCCGAACTGAGTTCTTCTTTTTACATAATGCTAACTGTGCTTGTAATCTTTACTGCGGTGGCAACCGGTATTTATCCGGCAATAAAAGCTATAAAACTGAAACCGGCAGAGGCAGCACGAACTGATTAATATTTTTAAGAAATTATTATAAAACGCATCATAAAATTTATACTTATTGTAACCCTAATCCCAAAGTATGACCCATAAAAAAATCATATGTGTTTTTCTTTTCGGACTTTGGGGATTGCTCTCCGCAATTGCCTCACAAGCAGGAAACCATAATGCCGGAAACATATCGCTGCGAGGATACATGAAAACAATGCCTGGCATGCGTCTTAATAAAAAGTTCTCTGATCCGGATTTTCATAATCTTGTCCATAATCGTTTAAATGTACAGTGGAATATCACAAAAAGTTTACAATTTGTAGTGGAGGGACGGAACCGGGTTTTTTACAATACCATATTTGATGACTTCCCAATATATGCTGACATTCTTGATAATGACGACGGACTTATTGACCTATCATGGGTATGGCTGAACAAAGGCGCATGGATCGGCCACACGGAAATTGACCGGCTTTACATGGATTACCGTTATAACAACTGGCAAATGCGGGCCGGACGTCAACGGATCAACTGGGGTATCAATCTGGTTTCCAACCCCAACGATCTGTTTAATACATATTCTTTCTTTGATTTTGATTATGAAGAAAGACCGGGAGCCGATGCCTTAAGAGTTCAATATCATACAGGATTTGCAGGTCGTGTAGAAATTGCTTACAAACCATCAAAAAGAGCCGGCAATAGTGTTGCTGCATTCCTCTGGTCAACAAATTATAAAGGATATGATCTGCAGGCTATTGCTGGTTATTACAAAAACCGTTCGGCATTGGGTATGGGCTGGGCAGGAAATATTGGCGGAGCAGGCTTTAAGGGAGAGGCCACCTGGTTTTATGATCTTCAGGAAACCAATGGCAACCGCAACAACAATCTGGTTGCAGCCACAGGATTGGATTATATGTTTGGTGGAGGAACCTTTGCTGTGCTGGAATTTCTTTACAATGGCGGCTACAAACCCATGGAAAATATGTTTTTGATGCTTGATCAACCTTTATCACCCGATAATATCATGTTTTCTGAATATGCCATTACCATGAGTCTTCAACATCCTTTCTCTCCGATTTTCAGTGGAAGTCTTGCTTTGATGGCACTCCCCGATCAGGAGTCTTTTTTTCTGATGCCTCAGGCAAGCTGGTCATTGGTTACCAACCTTGACCTGAATATTATTTCACAGATATTTCTGGGCAGTGAAGAAAGTATTTTTAGTGATGCGGGATCAGCCTGGTATATGTCGCTCAAGTATTCTTTCTGACATAAAAAGCACAAAACCACATTAACCAGATGAAAAATGAATCCCACGTTTACTAATACATGGAAAAAACAATGGCCAGAACAACCAGGCTGGCAAAATGAAATTATTGCTAAAAAAAGTGAAGAAGACAAAATCCTTAAGGCTTTTATTCGACTGGTCGTCATCATTATCTTGTTGTTTTTAGTGCTGGAGACAACAGCAGAAAATACCTGTAAAAGAACCCATGAACAGAAGATTGCTGTTGTTCTTAGTGGCGGCGGGGCCAAGGGTGTAGCTCATGTGGGTGTACTAAGGGCACTGGAAGAAAACAATGTACCTATCGATTATATTGCCGGTACTTCTATGGGTGCCATTGTAGGTGGATTATATGCAGCAGGTTATTCACCTGGCGAAATAGAAAATATTATTACATCCGAAGAGTTTCTGCTCGCATCAATGGGCAAAATAGATAATAAATACGATTTTCCGTTTTACCGCAACGAACCTGCTCCCGGCTGGTTTACCTTCAAATTAAGACCTGATCAATTTATTCGTTTTCAGGATGTGATCCGTGATAACATTCCTACCAACTTGATATCACCAGGAGTTATGGATTTCCTGTTTATGAAATATCTCACCCCCGCTTCGGCATTGGCTGGTAATAACTTTGACAGTCTTTTTGTTCCTTTCCGATGCATTGCCTCAGATATTGCCAACAAAAACCCTGTAGTTCTGAGAAACGGATCGCTTGCAGATGCAGTGAGAGCTTCCATGACCTTTCCCCTGTATTTCAAACCCATTACCATAAATGGTGTATTGATGATGGATGGCGGTATGTATAATAACTTTCCTGCAGATGTGGTTATGGATGATTTTGACCCTGATTTTATCATTGGCAGTGTTGTGGCATCAAATCCCGGAGATCCCTGCATTCATAATGTTTTTTCGCAGCTGGAAAATATGCTTATGGCTACTTCAAGTTATACAATTCCGGCAGGACCGGGGGTTATTCTGTATCCAAAGGTACCTGACCTGAGTGTAACGGATTTCAGCAGGAACGATGAAGTCTTTCTGGCTGGTTATGAGGAAGCCCTTGATAAAATGGGCTACATAATATCTATGCTTGCTGAGAAAAGATTCAAGCAGGAGGTTCAATTTAAAAGACATCAATTCCGGCAAAGATTCCCCAAAGAAGTAGTTTCTGAAATTAATTTGACGTCAGGTGATACCGATGAAGGAGAATTTGCCAGATCGTTTATCATGACCGATGCTGATAGTATTTCTTTTGAACAACTCAAGGAAAACTATTTCCGGTTACTTTCCATCAATAAGTTCAATCATATTTACCCGCGCCTGTTTTTTAGTCCGGAAATGGGAAATTATGAACTACAACTCGAACTCATCAAAAACAATCCTATTACACGTAAAATAGGCGGCAACTTGTCATCAAAATCCATTAACCAGCTTTATGGTTACCTCTCGTATGAAAAGTTAGGAAAAAATCTATTTTCAGTATACACTAATATGTATATTGGTAATTATTATAACAGTGGAAAGCTTGGTGCAAGATTAAATTTCTTCACCCGTGTTCCGTTTTACTTACAACTGGAATCTTCACTCAGCCGGTGGAATTATGCCACCGAGAATGTTTTTATTTTTGAAGAGCAAAAGCCTTCCTTTATTATTCAACGTGAATTTTTAACTGATCTTCACCTTGCTTTTCCTGCAAAATTTAAGGGGGTCTTTGAAACCGGGATGTTTTTCTCCAGCCATGTTGACAGGTATTATAACACATCCGTTTTCTCCCGTACTGATACCACAGATCAAACCCGGCTACAACCAAGGGGCATTTACCTGAATTACACGCACGATCGAAGAAACCGGCTTCAGTACGCCACCAGAGGATCGTATTTTAACGCCGGAGCAAGGCTTATTTCAACTCATGAGACTTATAAGCCGGGAAATACTTCTTTTAATCCCAACCCTTCTGAAAACATATTAAACTGGTGGGAAGTTCTTATGCAATGGGAGAATTTTTTCTCATCCCGGCACCGACTGCGCCTTGCCTTTTCAACCGAATTATTCCTGTCCAACAGACCCCTGCTTGCCAATTATAGCGCAAGTAAAATTATGGCACGGCAATTTAGTCCCTTTCCGCTAGCCGAAACCAGGTATCTTGATGCATTTAGGGCAAACCATTATGTTGCCGGTGGTTTAAAAGCCATGTACATGATAGGCCGTTTTTCACACTTGCAGGTGGAAAGTCATGTATTCAGGCCCATAAGGGAAATCATTCCAGGTATTAATCAGAGTGCAGATTATAAAGACTGGCTGGTCAAACCTGTATTTATGCACAATGCAGCCCTGGTATTTCATACACCTCCAGGTCCATTAAGCATAAGCACATCCTATTTACAGGGAGAAAACGATCCGTGGGTATTTATGGTCAATTTTGGTTTTATACTCTTCAACCGGAAAACATTTTAAGGTGTACAAAAGTGAACAATATTGTTTGGTGACGTACACACTTTTTGTGTAAATACTTTATTCTTCATCTGTATATTGCTGTATTTTATAGCATTACAATATATGGCCCATATTTTGTTATGAATAATGAAGAATTATTTTCAGATTATTAACCACAAAATATCCATAAAAATGAAACACAGAATTATCTTTTCAGCATTTATTTTAATCACATCTCTAAGTTTGTCTTCCTGCTGGAAAACGGACTACTTTCCATGTGTGAGTCCAAAAGGTGCAAGTATTGAAGAATACAGACATATAGGTACATTTGACGCCATTAACCTTCGTATACAGGCAAATGTATTTGTAAGTATCGGCGAAGAGCATTCCATTACCGTTCATGCTGCCGAAAATATTCTTGAACTGATTGAAACCAAATCTACAGGAAAAACTCTCATTATTGATAATTCAAGTTGTTTAAGAACACAAAACAATGATGTGCAAATTTATATAACAATGCCTGAAATAAAACTTCTCAGGGTTGCCGGATCAGGAAACATTGTTGTTGACAACTTCTTTTATGGTGAAAGTTTCGCTGCCGAAGTTTCCGGTTCTGGAAAAATTTATTTTTCGGGTGAGTTTGACCAAATTAACAGCTCAGTTTCCGGCTCAGGCGTAATAGATATGACAGGAACTTCAAGGATTCAGACCTCTCAGATTTCCGGCTCAGGGAGGATAGATGCATTGGAAATGGAATCACTGATTGTTGATGTAAGAATCAGCGGATCGGGAGAGGCTTGTGTATATGCTACTGAAAAGCTTGACACCAGAATTTCGGGTAGCGGAAAAGTTTATTACAGAGGAAATCCTTCAGTAAATCTCAATATTTCCGGTTCAGGCAATGTATATCACCTGCAATAGATATTAAAAAACCTTCCCCATACCCTAAAACCTTTATGCCCTTGTATTGAAAAAACACAATGTACAAGGGCATATTTTTTTTATCTTTGATGCTTGTTTTTTATGAAAGTGCTTGCCGGCTGGCAACTTTATTACGGGCAAAAGTATATGTATTGCTATTTTGTTGAATACCAAAGAAACATCTATATACAAAGAAGTTATAAAAATTTTCCGGGTTCCCGGATTTCACTTAAAATTTGACTTGCTATGAAGATATACGTATTTTTTTTATTGGGATTAATGCTGGCTTTGCAATCCTGCGGACAAGGCAGTACCGGCAATGATCAGGGACAGGAACAGGAAGCTGAGCATAACCGTCAGAAAGTATTAATCAGTACAACAGAGGGCGATATTGTTATCGAATTATATAATGAAACTCCCCTGCATCGCGATAACTTTATCAAGCTTGTTCAGGATGGATTTTATGATGGTACGCTCTTTCACCGGGTAATTAATGATTTTATGATTCAGGGCGGCGATCCTGATTCAAAAGATGCTGAGCCCGGAGAACAGCTTGGAATGGGTGGCCCGGGATATACCATTCCGGCTGAGTTCGTTGAAGGGATGTATCATTCAAAAGGTGCAGTTGCAGCTGCACGACAAGGTGATCAGGTAAACCCTGAAAAAGAATCTTCCGGTTCGCAGTTCTACATTGTGCAAGGCAGAGTTTTTAACCATGACGAACTAGCTATGGTGGAACAAAGAACCGGCAATACTCTAAATAATGAGCAAAAAAGGATTTATACTACGGTTGGCGGAACACCACACCTTGATGGCGAATATACTGTTTTCGGAAGAGTTGTGGAAGGACTTGAAATTATAGATGTTATTGCAGGAACAGAAACCGACCGTGCCAGCAGGCCTATTGAAGACATTTCTGTTACTATGCAAATTGTAGAATAAAATTGAACCCGATTGAAATTAACTGTAATGATTGAAAAGATTAATAATTTACTGAAGGAGGTTGAAGCATTTGATGCAGAATCTTTCGACCAGGCAGAAGAATTCAGGATTCGCATGTTATCTAAAAAGGGACAGATCAGTCTTCTTTTTAATGACTTCAAATCTCTGCCCCCGGAAGAAAAAAAACAGGTTGGCCAGCAGCTCAATAAATTAAAAGCACTGGCTTTAAAAAAGGTAAATGATATAAAACAGCGCATTGAAGAGCAAAGCATACAGGCAAAGGGATCAGAAAAATACCCGGATTTAAGCCTGCCTGCAGATTTCAATGAAGCAGGAAGCCGGCATCCTATCTCCATTGTAAGAAACCAGATCAACTCAATATTTCAAAAAATTGGATTTGTTATTTCTGAGGGTCCGGAAATAGAAGATGACTGGCATAATTTTTCAGCATTGAATTTTGCTGAAGACCATCCTGCAAGGGATATGCAGGATACTTTTTTTGTGGAAAAAAATCCTGATATTGCATTACGCACACACACATCTTCTGTGCAGGTAAGGGTAATGAATAATCAAAAACCACCGATACGGACTATTTCGCCGGGCAGGGTGTTCCGCAATGAAGCCATATCGGCACGTGCACATTGTATCTTTCACCAGGTTGAGGGGTTGTATATTGACAAAGGAGTTTCATTTGCTGATCTGAAGCATGTGCTCAACCATTTTGCACACGAATTTTTCGGTCAGGATGCAAAAATCAGGTTAAGACCATCTTATTTCCCGTTCACCGAACCCAGTGCCGAAGTTGATGTTTCATGCCCATTTTGCAAAGGGAAAGGATGCAATATTTGTAAGGGTACAGGTTGGGTTGAAATAATGGGCTGCGGTATGGTTGACCCCAATGTGCTTGAAAATTGTAATATCGATAGTACTGTTTATACCGGATATGCCTTCGGAATGGGAATCGAACGAATTACAATGCTTAAATATATGGTTAACGACCTCAGATTGTATTTTGAAAATGATTTGCGATTCCTGAAACAGTTTTCATCTGCTTACTGATAAATTCAAATAAAACTTTAATAGGTCACATGTAAGAACATGTGGCCTTTTTTATTTTTTTATTTCACCTGTAACTTTTTTCATATGTAGCCGTCCTAAAAACAAAATTCACAATTTTCAATCATAAAATTATATTCAAATGAAAAGTCAAAAACAAAAACTCAACATCCTGCTTCCCTTGTTTGTACTTATTTTGGGATTGCAGTCATGCGGATTTGACGCAAATGCCATTAAGGGAGATGGCAATGTTATTTCTGTAGAAGATAAAATTGATGCTTTTAATGAAATTGATGCATCCGGTATGTTTAAAATTTTCCTGGTAAGGGGTGATGAACCCAATATCCGCATTGAAACAGATGAAAACATTCATGAATACATCAGTTTCAATGTAAAAAGGAATAAACTTGAATTAGAAATGGAAAGCAATCATATTTATCGCCCAACACGCCTTCATGTGTATATTACAACAGATAAACTTGATAAAATTAATCTTTCCGGAGCAACCAGTATTGAAGCTGATTTTACTCTTGCATCTGAAGAATTATTGCTGCATGTAAGTGGAGCCGGAGATATTGACCTGGATGTGGATGTACAAACACTCCAGACTACAGTTTCAGGTGCAGGAAGTTTAGAAATCACAGGCCATGCCGATGAACATAATGTAAGACTGAGCGGTGCAGCATCAATGAAATGTGTTGATCTTGTTACCCGGATTACAACCATTAAACTGAGTGGTGCAGGATCTGCTGATGTTTTTGCTACTGAAATGCTTGATGCCAATTTATCGGGAGTAGGAAGCATAAGATATGCCGGAGAACCCGAACAAACCAGGATTAGCAAAAGCGGAATAGGCAGCATCAAACCCGTATAACAAATATTATAACAAATACCATAAAACAAGAAGTTTTCCCTTTAGCAATCATGATTACAAACCTTTTAAAATTTCCAACAATGAAAACAAAGAATTTAATAAAACCGGGTATTCTCTTATTTGGCCTTTTTATATTTTCAGCCAGTATTGTTAAGGCCCAAACAATAACAGAAGTTATACCAACAGAAGGTTTTACAGGCATTAATGCCGGAAGCATTTTTAAAATAGAATTTACCCAGGATGAATCCTGGTTTATTGAAATTGAAACAGAAGAATCGAACCTTGATAAGGTTGAAACAAGCATGAAAGACGGTGTATTACATCTTAAGTTCAATGGTTCAACCCGCAATGTAAACCTTAAGGCCCGCATTATGAGTCCTGAACTCAACTTTGTAAAACTTGCAGGCACGGCCAGCTTAAATACCAACAATACCATTGAAACAGGAGCACTTACAGTTAACTTGTCCGGTGCCGCATCTGCCACCATGGATGTAAGTACAACTGCATTGGAGACAAAAATTTCAGGTGCATCAAGCCTTTTAATATCAGGCGTGGCAGATCATCACACCGGTTCAGCCTCTGGTGCTTCTCAATTAAAAGCTCAACAGCTTTCAACCGAAACAACCGTTATCAAGGTTAGTGGAGCATCACACGCAAGGGTTAATGCAAGTGATTATCTTGATGCCGATGCAAGCGGCACATCAAGGGTAACCTTCGACCAGGAACCTGCATCTGTGGAGATCAAAACAGCTGGTATGGGCTCCGTAAACGGAACCACAGCAAGTAAAGTTACCGGTTCTGCACAGGGCGATACAACCCGCATACGCATCGGTGGACGCAACATGCTTTTCATTCAAGATGATGATTCAGAAAAAGTTAAAATGCAAACCGGCGAATCCAAAACCTTCCGTAGCAACTGGTCAGGTTTCGAAATAGGAGTTAACGGTTATCTCACTCCGGATAACAATCTGACCCTTTCAGGTGATGCAGAATATATTGATTTGAGATACAACAAATCTGTAGTAGTTAACCTGAACCTATGGCAGCAAAATTTTCCTATCATTTCAAACAATCTGGGACTTGTAAGCGGGCTCGGAATTGGTTTCAACAATTACCGTTTTGATAACCAGACACGTATTGTATATGAAAAAGAGGGACTGAGTTTTTATGAGGATACCATCAAGGACCTCATAAAAAACAAAATGACTGTAACCTGGATCAATCTGCCTTTGATGCTTGAATTCCAGACTAACGGACCTCGTCAAACTGATAAATTCCATCTTGCCGGTGGTGTAATTCTTGGAACCCGTATTGGCACCCATACTAAATATGTAACCGAAGAGAATGGCAAGAAGCAGAAAGAAAAAGATTATCACGACTTTCATGTACCACCCTTCCGCTTCGATCTTACCGGACGTATTGGATGGGGGCGTGTAAATCTGTTTGCAACCTATGCACTAAACAATCTTTTCAAAGATGAAAAAGGTCCTGAACTGATACCATTTAGTGTGGGGATAAGGCTTGTTGATTTCTGATAACACAAAGTAATATTACATAAAAAAGGTGCTCCGTTTTACCGGGGCACCTTTTTTTTATAAATTATGGGAACCAAAAACTAAATTTCATCATTTTCATCTTTATGAGAAACTATGCGAAGAGTATCATGGGCTATAACCAGCTCTTCATTGGTAGGTACTACCATTACTTTTACTTTTGAGTCATGTTTTGTAATCATCTCAAGTTTGCCTCGTAAACCGGTATTTTTTTCAGGATCAAATGCGACACCGAGAAATTCAAGTCCCTTACAAACTGCTTCGCGCGTTTCAGGTCCGTTTTCACCTACACCCCCGGTAAAAATAATAAGATCTACACCGCCCATAGCAGCTGCATATGAACCGATATACTTTTTGATCCTGTAATTATACATTTCAAGAGCAAGATCAGCTCTTTTATTTCCTTCTTTCCAGGCAGCAGTTTCAATATCGCGCATATCAGAAGAAATACCGGAAACACCCAGCACACCACTCTTTTTGTTAATGAGATTATTGGCTGCTTCAAGGTCAAGATCTTTTTTCTTCATGATATAGAGTAAAGCACCCAGATCAAGATCACCGGTGCGGGTTCCCATCATCAGCCCTTCCACCGGGGTAAGTCCCATGGATGTATCCACTGATTTACCATTCTTGATGGCACATATTGACGCTCCGTTGCCAAGGTGGCAGGTAATTGCTTTTATATTATCACGACGCATAAACAAAGCATCGCAAGCGGTTTCAAATACAAACTTATGGCTTGTTCCATGAAAACCATAGCGACGGATTTTATCTTCTTCATAAAGTTCATAAGGCAAACCATACATATACGCATGTTGCGGGATGGTCTGGTGGAATGCTGTATCAAATACGGCTACCTGAGGAACATTGGGCATAAGTTTTTCCATAGAAACAATACCATTGAGATTGGCAGGATTATGCAATGGAGCCAGTTCAATAACATCTTCAATATTTCTCTTAACTTCAGATGTAATAAGAGCACTGGAGCTAAAGTTCTCACCCCCATGAGCAACCCTGTGTCCAACGGCCAGAATTTCATTTACATTGGAAATAACACCATAATCCTGATCAAGCAATACTTTTAATATCAAGTCAATGCCTACCTCATGGTTAGATATGTCCTGAATAAGATAATATTTATCTTTCCCTTTTGATTGATGTTTAAGTTCACTGTCTTTCAATCCTACTCTTTCCAGCAAACCTTTGGCCAGCAATTCAGCGTTATTGGCCATGTTAATCAGCTGATACTTAATGGAAGAGCTACCGCAGTTTAATACTAAGATTTTCATCTGGATAAAATTTGTTTATGTTATTGGTCAGATGCCTGCCTGCCGGCAGGCAGAGAACTTACATGAATGAACTTATCAATTCTCTTTTAGAGCTCGGTGCTCATGTAAGTTTCATTCGAATTATTTTGATTTAATATGTTATAACTGTTTAGTTATATTATGAATATACATTTATTTCCCTGCAGCCTGATTTACAGTAATTGCCACCAGGTTAACAATATCATCAACCGAGCACCCCCTTGAAAGGTCATTAATAGGGGCAGCCATTCCCTGCAGAACAGGTCCAACGGCTTCGGCTCCGGCCAATCGTTGTACAAGCTTGTAGGCAATATTACCAACTTCGAGTGTGGGGAAAACAAGTACGTTGGCTTTCCCTGCAATTTCGCTGTTGGGCGCTTTGCTTTTTCCAATTGCTTCCACTATAGCTGCATCAGCCTGCAATTCACCGTCAATTTTTAAATCAGGGTGCATTTGTTTGGCGATTTGGGTTGCTTCTATTACTTTATCGCACATAGGATGGTTGGCACTTCCTTTTGTTGAGAAACTCAACATCGCTACACGTGGTTCAACACCAACAATAGCCTGCGTTGTTTGTGCAGTCATTACGGCGATCTGTGCAAGTTCTTCAGCAGTAGGGTCGGGATGCACAGCACAATCAGCAAATACAAGGATACCGTTTTCGCCCCATTTTTTATCCGGCATGATCATAATGAATGCCCCGGAAACCACACTAATGCCCGGTAAGGTTTTCACAATTTGAAAAGCAGGCCTTAGCACATTACCGGTTGCATTTGCAGCTCCTGCTACTTCGCCGTCGGCATCACCGTTTTTAATCAAAAGTGTTGCTAAATAAAGTGGATCCTCAACCAGTTTGGCCGCTTCATCTTTGGTTAATCCTTTGTTCTTGCGAATCTCAAAAAGTAAATCAGTGTAGAGCTGCTTATCGGGATGATTTACCGGATCAATAATAGTGGCTTTTGACACATGACTCAATCCATATTGTTCTGAAAGGCTTTCAATTTCATCCTGATCGCCCAGCAATATAATCCTGGCAATATTTTCTTTTAATATTTCATCAGCTGCTTTTAAGGTTCTTTCCTCAGTGCCCTCGGGCAGCACAATACATTTATCATGCTTTTTTGCATTGGCTTTTATTGATGCTAACAAATCCATTCCTGAGCTTATTTTAAGGTGAAAAAATATTGATAGTCAACGGACAGCAAAATTAGAATTTATTTGTGACCCTTCAAAGCAACACCCATCATTTTTTAAACAACTTTGATGTTCTTATAACTAAATAATTGTTAAGCTAATAACAACTTATTGGTGGGTTTTAACAAGATTAAAGATGATATTTACAATACTGTTGATTATGAAAAACACTGATTTTTTCCTTAAAATTTGATTTACCTTTGCAAAAAACCGGGGTTATGCATAAAAAACATCTATTGTATGTTTGGCTTATTTTATTTGCCACAATATTAATGGCTTTCCCCTCTGCCTGCCGGGCAAATGTATTCTCATACAATACCCACTTTCAGTACATCAATGATATTACTGAAACAATTGATACAATAAGAGAGAACCTGCCAGGCCAACAAGACACATTGCCTGCTCCTACTCCCGCAATCAGCGATACATTAGAGGAGCCTGCAGATACTATTATTTTACCGGCTGAGCCCGATTCCATTCCGGCTGCAGATCAAAGAGAAATACTTGATGAAGATACAATACAAGTAATTGACCCAGTGTCGGAACCCCAGGCAGATTCATCTGCTCCAACTGTTCCGGTAAAAACAGTACAACCTGAAAAACCCCGTTTCGACAGAACCAAAGCCTATGGAGTTCGCTGGGATACAATTCTTGCAAGGCCCGAAAATTTTATTGCAAACAGAATTTACCCGGCCCAAGAATTTTATGGATCCCACGAGTTATCACCTGCTTTTATGCAAAAGGATTTGAGAGATAAAACCAGAGAACCCTACAAAGACATATTTACTATAACTTTTTTAATAACACTGCTGATTCTTGGACTTGCTAATTTCCTTTTTCCCCACAGATTCAGGGAAACATTGCTGGCTGCATTTTCAGGAAGACATTTTAATCAACTGGAAAGAGAAGGTGGACTGATGGATAACTGGGTTTCATTTTTCCTGTTTTTAAACTTTATTGTTGTTTTTGCTGTATTTATTTTTTTAAGTATTCAAAAGTGGGGAAGTCCTGATTTTATTGATAAATCGCCTGTACTTTTGCAAATTGGGTATGGTGCTATTGCTATTGGTACCTTTATTTTTATAAAATATATTGTTGTAAGTTTTCTTGCCTGGGTTTTCAGAACTGAAAATGCAACAAGAGTATATTTTCTTAATATTTTAACCATCAATCAGTGGATAGGAATTGCATTACTTCCTGTTTTAATAATGGATGTATTTAATCAAAGTATTCATTTCATAGGCTTTGCCTGGATTATTTTCATATTACTTAATGCCTTTAAAATCATAAGAGGAGCATACATTGGCCATAAGAACCTGAACTTTTCGGTGTATTATTTAATTTTGTATCTTTGCGCCATCGAAATTGCACCCTTAATTATAGTATTAAAAATTGCCACGGGACTTTTAACTTCCTGATAAACAGCGGGGAAAACAAATTCAAAATTTAACTCCCGTAAAAACAGAAAACCAAAAACGTTAAACCAAAAAGGAGAGCAGCTTTGAAAATTAAAAATGTACTAATATCTCAGCCCCAACCTGAAAATGAAAAATCGCCTTATTCAGATCTTGCCAGGCAGTATAATTTAAATTTGACTTTCAGGAAATTGATTATTATTGAGAGTGTTGATAACAAAGAATTTCGCAAGCTGAGAATCAACATATTGGATTACACCGCAATAATTTTTACCAGCAGGCATGCTGTAGATCACTTTTTTAGTTTGTGTGATGAATTGCGTGTTACAATTCCTGAAAGCATGAAGTATTTTTGTGTTTCAGAAGCTATTGCTCTTTATCTTCAAAAGTATGTTCAGTACAGGAAAAGAAAAATATTTTTCGGGAAAAGTACATTTCCTGAATTACTTGAACTGATCAAAAAACAAAAGAACGAAACATTCTTTTTCCCTTGCTCTGTAAACCACAACAAGGATATACCTGAATTGCTTAAAGCCAACAAAATCAATTATGTTATTGCCCCTATTTACAATACCGTACCTGATGTGGTGGATGATATTGACATTGGCTCATTTCACATGATTGTATTTTTCAGCCCTTTCGGAGTTGAATCATTACAAAAGAATTTCCCGGATTACAAGCAAGATGAAACCATCATTGCAGGTTTTGGCCACGCCACAATAAGCGCCATTGAAGATGCAGGTTTTATTTGTCAGATAAAGGCACCCAACTCAGAGGCTCCATCAATGACAATGGCCATTGAGCAATACCTTCAAAATAACAAGGGCAAAAAATAGCCAATCCATCATGGCTCACCACGCCAAAAAAATCAAGTTAAACAGTTTCTCCAAAGAGGAACGACTGTGTAATTTTACTTTAAAGAAACTCCTTTTTGAACAAGGGAATCAGTTTCAGGAATATCCATTCAAGATTTTTTGGAAAATCATTGATCAGAACCTGGAAAAAGTATTCTTTGCCGGAAGTCCTTTCTTTTATAGCGGTGATGATGAACTGCAAAACCCGATGCAGAAACTACAGAATCCATCTTATCCCAAACGCAAAATACCGGGCAATGCATATTTTCATCAACCGGTTAAATGCCTGACGGGCGTATCTGCAAAACAACATAAATCAGCAGTTAAGCGTAACAGAATCAAAAGACTTGTTAAAGAAGCCTATCGTAATAACAAACATGAGCTTTATACGTTTCTCAATGAACAGAATTGCTTTTGCATATTGGGCATAATATACACGGCCAATCCAATATTGAGCTACCCCGATATAGAAGCAAAAATCATTGTATCTTTACAAAAATTAGTTCAGAAAATATCACAACAACCCGAATCATGCGATTGATTGAAGGTATCTGGTGGGCTTTAAAAAAAATATTGGAATGGTTTTTTATCATGTTAATACGATTTTACCAGGGAGCAATTTCTCCCTTTTTCCCGCAATCATGCCGTTATACACCCACCTGCTCACAATACGGAGTAGAAGCGCTGAAAAAGCACGGACCTTTTAAGGGTGGTTGGTATACAATTAAACGCATTGCATCATGTCATCCATGGGGTGGCAGCGGATATGATCCGGTTCCTTGATCTTTTAAAATTACTGTTATGAAAAACCTGAAAAAACATTTCAGAAAACCTTTTGCAATTATAGCTTTTAGCGCAATTACCCTTACGGCTGTCTTTTCAACAGCTTATGTAAATAACAATTTTGAGATAGCCAAAAACCTTGATATCTTCAATACATTGTTTCGCGAACTGGTTATCAATTACGTTGACGATGTGAATGCCGCTGAACTCCTGAAAACGGGTATCGACGAGATGCTCGAATCGCTCGATCCCTACACCAACTTCATCCCAGAATCACAAATAGAAGATTACCGGTTTATGACCACCGGGCAATATGGGGGTATTGGAGCACTTATCATGAGAAGAGGAGATTTTATTTTTATTTCAGAAACTTATGAAGGGTTCCCGGCAAACAAAGCCGGACTTTTACCCGGCGATAAAATACTGAATATCAGCGGCCAGGATGCCAGAAACCGAACACAGGAAGAAGTAAGCTCCTTACTCAAAGGACAACCAGGCACCGAAGTACTTATAGAAATTCAAAGAAGCGGATATGATGAAACACTCACCGTTACAATGGAGCGTGAAGTAGTACAGATTGATAATATTCCGTGGTACGGGATGATCGACGACAAAACCGGCTACATTAAACTTACCAGCTTTACTCAAAATGCAGGAAGGGAAGTTCGTGATGCATTTAGTGAATTACAAAAAGAGCATGGCGCCGAAACTTTGGTAATTGATCTTAGAGGCAATGGTGGCGGACTACTTAACGAAGCTGTAAATATTACCAATCTGTTTGTAGAGAAAGATCAGGTTGTTGTTGAAACCAAAGGCAAAATAAAAGAGCGTAATACCACACACCGAACCCTTAATAACCCCATCGACAAAGAAATTCATCTTGCAGTGCTTGTTGACAGGGCCAGTGCATCGGCATCAGAAATTGTTGCCGGCGCCATACAGGATTTTGACCGGGGAGTAATTGTAGGACAAAGAACTTTTGGAAAAGGATTGGTTCAAAATGTGGTGCCTCTGAGCTACAATACTCAAATGAAAGTTACCGTGGCCAAATATTACATACCTTCTGGCAGATGCATTCAGGCGATTGATTACGCGCATAAAAATGAAGACGGTAGTGTAGCAACCATCCCCGATTCTCTCAAGATGCCTTTTGAAACCCTTAATGGACGTATAGTTTACGATGGTGGCGGAATTGAGCCCGATATCTTTATTGAACCCTTAACCATAAGCAATATTGCCATAGCCCTTGTTACAAATTTTCACATTTTTGATTATGCCAATCACTTTTACCGCAATAACAACACAATAGATCCTGCGGATACATTTGAAATTACTCAGGAGATCTATGACGACTTTCTGTCTTTCCTTGAGGGAAAAGATTATTCTTATGTTACTGAAAGCGAGATGTATATTGAACGATTGAGAAAAATGTCAATAGAAGAAAAATACCATGATGCTATAGACAGCGAATTACAAAGGGTTCAGGAGAGAATAAAAGAATCAAAAAAAGATGATCTGATAACTTTTCGTGATGAGATAGAAATGCTGCTGAAAAATGAAATTGTTGGAAGATATTATAACCGGGAAGGAAGAATTATTTCTTCGTTAAACGATGACCCCGAAGTAGCAGAAGCATTGCGTGTACTTCATGCTTCGGAAGAATACCAAATGATATTAAATCCTTAAATCAAAATAAAAACTATAACTGTCAAAACAAATCAGATTTACCATGTACGGAAAAATACAAGAGCATTTACAGAAACAACTTCAGGAGATTGATGAAGCAGGTTTATACAAAAGGGAAAGAATAATCACAAGCCCGCAGAAAGCAGAAATTGAACTCAATACAGGAGAAAAAGTTCTGAACTTTTGTGCCAATAATTACCTGGGTTTATCAAATCACCCAAAAGTAATTGAAGGTGCAAAGAAAGCACTTGACAGCCATGGTTATGGTTTATCTTCAGTGCGATTCATTTGTGGTACCCAGGATATTCACAAGCAACTTGAAAAAACCATTGCCGGTTTCTTTGGCACTGAAGATACCATTCTTTACGCTGCTTGTTTCGATGCCAATGGTGGTGTATTTGAACCCTTGTTTGATGAAAATGACGCCATCATTTCAGATGCCCTTAACCATGCATCAATTATTGATGGTGTACGTTTATGCAAAGCTGCGAGGTATCGTTTTGCTCATGCAGATATGGAAGATCTGGAAAAACAGTTACAGGCTGCCCAGGCGCAAAGACACAGAATCATAGTAACAGATGGTGTTTTTTCAATGGATGGTGATATTGCCAAAATGGATGAAATATGCAGGCTGGCAGAAAAATATGATGCCCTGGTTTTAACGGATGAATGCCACTCCGCCGGATTTATAGGAAAAACCGGACGGGGTGCACCTGAATATCACAATGTTCTTGGCAAAGTAGATATCATTACCGGAACACTGGGTAAAGCATTGGGTGGAGGACTCGGAGGTTTTACCACCGGGCGGAAAGAAGTCATTGATATTTTGCGTCAGCGATCACGACCCTACCTGTTCTCAAACTCTTTAAGCCCCGCAATTGTTGGAGCTTCTCTTGCTGTATTTGACCTTATAGGAGAAGATACATCTTATCGCGACAAGCTCATGGACAATACAGCCTATTTTAAAAAGAAAATTTCGGAAGCAGGTTTTGACCTGAAACCATCTGATTCGGCCATCGTAGCACTTATGCTTTATGATGCAGCGCTTTCTCAAAAATTTGCTGCACGAATGCTCGAAGAAGGTATTTATGTAATCGGGTTTTATTATCCTGTAGTACCCAAAGAACAGGCCCGAATAAGAATACAACTCTCGGCAGCGCATGAAAAGCATCATCTTGACAAAGCCATTGATGCTTTTATTAAAGTAGGCAAGGAACTTAACGTGATTTAAAAATAATTTATACATCTTTTTTAATACAAAAATGGCTCTCATTTGACAGCAAATGGAAGCCATTTCTTATTTGATCCTTATTTTTAAAGGTTTTGCTCAGCTCTTATTTTAGCCTTCCACTCCTGGTAATCCTTTTCAAATTTTTCAGCTGAATTAACCCTAAGCCAGGTACCATACTTTACATAATCAGGAATGTGTCCTCCATTTGATTTTTTTTGATCCTCCGGAATTCCCAATTCATTCAAATACCTTTCATAAGAAATTTTGCTGGGTCTTTCGTCTTTTCTGTTCATGGTTTCCTTTGTTTTAAAAAGATAGTTTTGTGTTGCCTTTGCAGGTCTGTGTGATAAATTGTTTGGGTGTGAAATAATAATTTGTAGCCTCGACAGGAATCGAACCTGTATCTAAAGTTTAGGAAACTTCTATTCTATCCGTTGAACTACGAGGCCTAACGGGCGCAAATATAAAGATTTTTTCTTATCACTTAAAATAGAATAACACCTAAAAAATCAAATTTTATACTGATCATTTAAATGAATTGATCAACGACCAAAAAATGTCGTTGATACATTCAGGATATCAGGCCCCCATTGTTAATAACTTTGTCGGGGTGCAAAAATGCCAGCTCACCTTTATTATTTGCAGCCATAAGTATCATTCCATGCGATTCAATGCCCCTGATCACTTTAGGCTGAAGATTTGCCAGTAAGACCACTTGTTTACCGGTAATTTCATCAGGTTGATAAAATTCTGCTATTCCGCTAACAACAGTCCTGGTATCATTTCCTGTGTCAAGGGTTAGTTTCAGAAGTTTTTTTGTTTTGGCCACCTTTTCTGCACCGGTAATGGTAGCTATGCGCAAATCCATCTTCAAAAAATCATCAAACCCAATATCTTTTTTAAAAGGTTCAGTTTCCGGGATATCATTGTCCTCGTTCAATTTTCGGGTATTAATTAATTTATCAATTTGTTGTTGTATCGTTTCATCTTCAATTTTAGAAAAAAGAAACCCTGGTTTGTTAATCAAGTGTCCTTCGGATAAGAGGCTTTCAATAGCGCCTGCATCATCCCACATCATAGGCTCAATACCCAGCATATTATTAAGCTTTTGCGCTGTAAACGGCAGGAAAGGCTCAGAAAGAATTGCAAGACTTGAACATATTTGTAAACTGATATTCATTATGGTTTGAACCCGCTCAGGGTTGGTATTAAAAATCTTCCAGGGTTCGTTATCGGTAAGATATTTATTGCCCAAACGGGCCAGATTCATAAGTTCGCTCAAAGCTTCACGGAACCGGTAATTTTCCAGGCTGTTTGCTATAATTTCGGGATATCGGGAAATCTGACTGACGGTATCTTTATCATTTGCCGTTAACTGCCCGCGAGCCGGTACTTTTCCTTCATAGTATTTGTGGGTTAATACCAGGGTACGATTTACAAAATTTCCGTAAATAGCCAGCAATTCGCTATTATTGCGGGCCTGAAAGTCTTTCCACGTAAAGTCATTATCCTTGGTTTCAGGAGCGGCAGCACACAACACATAACGAAGCACATCCTGCTGATCCGGAAATTCTACAAGATATTCATGCAGCCAGACTGCCCAGTTACGACTGGTTGAAATTTTATCTCCCTCCAGATTCAGAAACTCATTGGCAGGTACATTTTCGGGTAAGATATATGATCCTTCCGCATGAAGCATTGATGGAAAGATTATGCAGTGAAATACAATATTATCCTTCCCGATAAAATGAACCAGTTTTGAGTCTTTGCTTTTCCAATAAGATTCCCATTCCCTGTGGTTTTCTTCTCCCCATTCGCGGGTAGCTGAAATATAACCAATTGGTGCATCAAACCAAACATAAAGTACTTTGCCATCAGCTCCCTCAACCGGTACCTTAACACCCCAGTCAAGATCACGGGTTACAGCCCTGGGCTGCAAACCCTGATCGATCCATGATTTACACTGTCCGTAAACGTTTGATTTCCAATCGTTTTTATGTCCTTCCAGGATCCATTCACGGAGCATGGGTTCATAATCCTGTAACGGCAGGTACCAGTGTTTGGTACTTTTCATAACAGGTTTATTTCCACTAAGGACCGATTTTGGATTGATAAGATCTGTTGCACTTAGCGAAGTACCGCAATTTTCGCATTGATCACCGTAAGCTTTTTCATAACCACAGTGCGGGCAGGTTCCGGTAATATACCTGTCGGCAAGAAATTGCTTATTGGCTTCGTCATAAAACTGCTCACTCTCTTTCTCCTGTAACTTTCCTTCATCAAAAAGCTTCTTAAAGAATGCTGAAGCTGTTTCGTGATGAATTGCTGCCGATGTGCGGCTATATATATCAAAAGAAATTCCGAATTTTTCAAATGAATCCTTAATCATGTAATGATACTTATCTACCACATCCTGGGGAGTAACATTTTCTTTTCTGGCTTTTATGGTAATTGGTACGCCGTGTTCATCGCTTCCTCCAATGAAAACCACATCTCTCCCTTTCGAGCGCAGGTACCTGGCATATATATCTGCCGGAACGTATACACCCGCCAAATGACCAATATGAACAGGTCCATTGGCGTATGGCAAGGCCGAGGTTACAGTATATCTCTTAAACTCCTTTTTACTCTTCTGAAAAGATTCACTCATAACTATTGGATATTGAGAATGTTAAACTTTGTATTCATGGGGAAAAACGAATCGCAAAGTTACAAAATACATAAACACCTGCAGCATAATAATTAAACTACGGCAGGTAGTTTCATCTTGATAAGGAAATTCTGAATGAATAAAATCAGTTACGGAACAGAATGAATTATTTTTTGTACTGCATTATTTTGTCGAACAGCTTGAAATAATCAAAAGGTTTACTGACAAAATCGTCTACACCGGCTTCGTATGCCTTCTGGCGGGTTTCAGCAAATGCATCGGCGGTAAAGGCAATTACAGGAACCGATGGAGAGTTTATATTACCTGCATCTCCCTGTCTTATTTTTTGGGTTACTTCATAACCGCTGATACCGGGTAAAAGCAAATCCATAAGTATGAGATCATAAGCTGTTGTACGAATATATTCCAGGGCTTCTTCTCCCGTTTCTGCAATAGTAAGATCCGCCTGCCATTTTTTTTCTATAACCTTTTTACCCACAAACTGATTCATCTTATCGTCTTCTACCAGAAGTATTTTAAGACCCCTGAGGTTTTTATGTGTTGTTTTCTCTTTGGGAGTGGAAGGTGAAGGAAATTTCTTTTCACCGGTTTCCATAGGAAGATAGAATGAAAACAAGGAGCCTTCTCCGGGCTTACTTTTAGCAAAAATTTCACCCCCCTGAAGTTCAACAAGGCGTTTGCAGATTGTAAGCCCTAATCCACTGCCACCATATTTTCGCGATGTGCTTGTTTCGGCTTGTGTGAACTTTTCGAAAATTGCATTTAAGCGATCAGCATGAATACCAATTCCCGTATCTTTCACTTTAAAATGAATATTCTTTTCATCTTTTTTCCGTCCCGGCCGATTTTCTATCCTTAAACTAACATAGCCTTCATTTGTAAATTTGATGGCATTGGAAAGCATATTAAGAAGGATTTGTCTGAGTCTCAACGTATCGGCTTTCATAATTTCAGGAAGCTCGTCATCAATATGGACCAATAGTTTCAGATTTTTATCTTCAGCCTTAATTTTTAAAGTTTTTATAAGGCCACCTATCAGGGAACGAATATCAAATTCTGTTTTTTCAAACACCAGATTTCCGGCTTCAATTTTATTAAAATCCAGAATATCATCAATCAATTGCAGCAGATGATGGGCCGAAAACTTAACAGTGCTAAGATTTTCTTTTTGATCATCAGAAAGTTTATCATCAAGCATAAGATCAGTAAGAGATACAACCGTGTTGAGTGGTGTGCGTATTTCATGGCTCATGAGCGAGAGAAACTCCGACTGAGCCATCCTGGCTTTTTCTGCATCATCCCGTGCCTGCCTCAATTGTTTTTCAGCAGATTTTCTTTGTGTAATATCCTCAATAAATCCTTCCAAATAGAATGATTCATCTTTTGATTCGTTGATCTTTCTTAAATGAATTACCACAAAAATTTTTTCGCCATACCGGTTTAGGAGTTCTTTTTCAAGCAAAAACCTTGTTTCTTTGCTTCTTACAATCTGTTTAACAAAACCTTTTTCAGTATTAAAATCCGGGAAAAACTTCGCGGGCTCTTTTTTTATTTCCATAAGAAAAGTTGGCAGGTCATCATATCCGAGAATTTCAGCAAAAGCCTTATTTCCTGATACGAAACGGAATTTTTTATCAAGCCGGAAAATACCCAGGGATGACTTTTCGAACATGCGGCGGTATTTCTCTTCGCTATCCAGCAAACGCAACTCTGCCAAAAATCGTTCATGGATATCAATACAGGTGGCAAGCAGTCCCCCATAGTTATCATCATGGTTATAAAAAGCTTTGGCCTGGTTTAATACCCAGCGGTAATTCCCAAACCGGTCTTTAATCCTGTATTCTAATATAAAAGGACTTTTGTCAGATAAACTTTTAGCAAGGGCATCTTTAAACTTATCTTTATCATGGGGATGAACAAGCGCATCATAATCAACTATGACATCACGGGAAACGGGTTCGCCCACAAAATGCAGAAATGTATTATTGAAAAACCGGAAAACACCGTTGTTATCGCACTGCCATACCATTACCGGAAAGTCGACCAGCATGTTAAGGTAAAACTCTTTGGCTTCCTGCAGTTGTTTCTCGGTCTTTTTTCGTAAAGTGATGTCTTCCTTTATGGCCAGGTAATTTATTATTTTTCCCTGAGCATTTCTTATGGGGCTTATTGTAGCAAGTTCCCAGAAAAGTTCACCGGATTTACTCCTGTTCAAAAACTCTCCCGTCCAGGTTTTTCCGGAAACAATGGTTTTCCATAATTCTGTATAATCAATAACTGAATTCTCATATTTGATGACCCGGGGATTTTTTCCTATGATCTCATCCGGCGAATAACCTGTTACCTGGTAAAACCGGGGATTTACATATTCAATAACCCCCTTAACATCGGTAATCATTATTGAATTGGCACTTTGCTCAAATGCGGCTGACAATCTTAGCAGATGTTCATCTGGATAAACCTCATTGTTTTGAAGAGTTGCAGATGATTCATTTATCAAGTCATTCAGTTCATGTAAAGTTTCTTGTGAATCATAATTTTCCGATTTGATTTTTTTTATCAATACCCTGATTTTCTCCGCAGAAATATATCTATTTGAGTTTGGCTGCATTTCTTCACTTGTATTTTTTCAGGATTAACTTTCCCCTTAAGTATTGAAAGAACTCTATTATGTAATCAGATTGTATAATAAAGTTAATAATTTTAATGATGAGTAATGTTTTTTTTCTTGTATTGTAGAAAAAACATTGTATTTCCCACGTAAACCTGATTTTTACTGCTCATATCCGAATAAATATATCTTTTTGATTCACACAAATAAGCCTTAATTGAATAAGAAAAAACCAAAGCAATAATTTACTGTTGTACTATAAATAAAGATCATTCATATTTTATAATTATGCAGTATATAACGAAACAAATAGAGCAACAACGCGAGTTTTACAATACGCAAAAAACCAAAAATCCTGATTTCAGAAAAACCCAGCTGAAAAAACTCAAAAAACTGGTAACGGATTATGAGAAAGAAATTCAGGAGGCCCTGCAGGAAGATCTGGGCAAACCCAACTTTGAATCTTATCTTGCAGAAATCGAATTCGTTTTGCAGGAATTACGTTATACACTAAAAAACCTGAATAACTGGGTAAAACCAAAAAAAGTGAGTACTCCTGCGTTACATTTTCCGGGGAAAAGCCATATTTATCATGAGCCTTTTGGCTGCGTGCTGGTTATCTCACCATGGAATTATCCCTTTCACCTGGCCATTGCACCGGCCATAGGAGCCATAGCAGCAGGCAACTCAGTAATAATTAAACCCTCAGAGCATGCTCCTGCAACTGCTTTATTGCTGGAAAAAATGATCAATCAAAATTTTGACCCCGGTTTTTTTCGCGTTATACAAGGCGAGGTTGAAGAAACCCGTTTTATTCTGGAACAAAAATTTGATTACATTTTCTTTACGGGGAGTACCCAGGTAGGAAAAATAATCATGAAAGCTGCTGCTGAACACCTTACACCAGTAACCCTTGAACTTGGGGGTAAAAGCCCAACCATAATAGATTCAACAGCAAATCTTGAGGTAAGTGCCAAACGCATTGCATGGGGCAAGTTTCATAATGCAGGCCAAACCTGCGTTGCCCCGGATTATATCTATGTTGAGGATTCAGTAAAAGATGCCTTTCTTGAAAAATTAAAATCTACACTGGTTGATTTTTATGGTACAAATACGTTGGAAAGTCCTGATTATGGACGGATTGTAAACAAAAGACATTTTGACAGATTAAATAAGTTGCTTGAGAATGCGGAGATAGCTTTTGGTGGCCAAACAAACCGGAGTAAAAATTTCATGTCACCAACCATTCTGAATAATGTAAGCTGGGATGATGCGGTTATGCAGGAAGAAATTTTCGGGCCTATACTACCTGTTCTGGAATGGAACAATGAAAACGATCTGATACAACAAATCAATGAACGCCCCAAGCCCCTTTCACTTTATGTGTTTTCCGATAATAAAGAATTTATTGAAAAAATCATCCGGGAAACATCTTCAGGAGGGGTTTCGGTAAATGAACCTTTAAGTCATATTACATCGGTACATTTACCTTTTGGCGGAGTAGGCGACAGTGGAATGGGTAATTATCACGGAAAATATTCATTTTATACATTTTCACATGCGAAAAGTGTAATGAAAAAACCCTTCTTTCCCGACCCATCGGCAAAATACCCTCCTTTTTCAAAAATTAACGGAACCATGAAAAAGATTCTCAAAATAATCAGTTAACTTTGCATGCCATATTGGCATAAAAAGTACAGCAATCACAATGGATATTCAGAGCATAAAGCAAAGATTTGGAATTATTGGGCATGCGCCTGCACTTGACAGGGCAATAGATGTAGCAAGGCAGGTTGCTCCGACTGACATCAGCGTGCTTATAAGTGGCGAAAGTGGTGTGGGTAAAGAAGCCTTCCCGAAAATCATACATCATCTCAGCCCGCGCAAGCATGGTCCTTTTATTGCCGTTAACTGCGGAGCCATTCCTGAAGGAACAATTGACTCTGAATTATTCGGACACGAAAAAGGATCTTTTACCGGAGCACATGAAGCCCGCAGAGGATATTTTGAAGTAGTAAACAACGGTACAATTTTTCTGGATGAAGTTGCTGAGCTGCCTTTGCTTACCCAGGTAAGATTACTCAGGGTTCTTGAGAGTGGGGAATTTATTAAAGTGGGTTCTTCCAAGGTACTGAAAACAAATGTAAGAGTGGTAGCTGCAACAAACATTGATTTGCAGGAAGCAACTGCTTCCGGAAAATTTCGCGAAGATCTTTATTACAGACTAAATACCGTTCCGATTTATGTACCTCCTTTGCGCGACAGGAATGATGATATTGTTATGTTGTTTAAGAAGTTTTCTGCTGATTTTGCAGAAAGGTACCGCATGCCCCCTCTTCAGCTTACTCCCGAAGCTGAACGAATTTTAATAAACTATCGGTGGCCGGGAAACATCAGGCAGTTGAAAAATATGGCTGAACAGATTTCTGTAATCGAAAGCAACAGGATCATTACACCTGACGTTATATACAAGTATCTGCCCAGCAGCAAAGAATCAAATTTACCCGTGCTGGTTAGCGATATCAAAAAGAATGAGCCCAACATAAGTGAAAGAGACATCCTTTACCGCCTGCTTTTTGACATGCGAAAAGATATGACCGATTTGAAAAAAATCGTCCTTGAATTGATGCAACACGGACAAGTAAGTGGTGATTTTCATGAGGAAAATCCGCATCTGATGAAAAACCTTTATAAGGATGTGGCCGACCACCCTCTAATAAGGGAAAAAGATCATGGCCTTGAAAGAGAAAGAGATGAACATCATCAAATCATTGACAGCTATGAAGAAGATACTACAGATTACATTGAAGAAAGTCTGAGTATTCAAAAAAAAGAAAAAGACCTTATTATCCGCGCTTTACAAAAACACAATGGGAGAAGAAAAAAAGCCGCCGAAGAACTGGGCATAAGCGAACGTACGCTTTACAGAAAAATCAAGGAATACGACATAAATGCCTGATTTTTTATTATCCCGAAGGGATATCTTTCGGAAAACATTTAATCGTTTTTTACGTACACTCTTAAAATCAGGGTAAAATGTATCGGATAGTTCAAATAGCAGTTATCATTTCGATGGTTTTCACCATGTATGGATGCGGTGTTTATTCCTTTACCGGTGCATCCATACCTCCGGAGGCCACTACCTATTCTGTTGAATATTTCCCGAATAATGCACCCCTTGTGCAGCCTACTTTAAGCCAGGTACTTACTGATGCATTAAAGGACAGATTTTCCAATCAGACAAATCTGCAACTTACAAATGGCGTTGGCGATCTGCATTTTGAAGGGAGCATTACAGGATATAGAGTGCAGCCCCAGGCTATTGGTGCCGATGACAGAGCTGCTCAAAACAGGCTGACAATAACTATCAAGGTTACTTTTTTAAATGAATTTCAACCTGAGAATGATTTTGAACAAAATTTTTCCAGATATTATGATTATGATAGCCAAAGAAGCCTGGCAGAAGTTGAAAATGAAGCCATAGAAATTATTGTTGAAGCCCTGGTTGAAGATGTTTTTAACCGTGCGGTTGTTAACTGGTAAAAATTCGTTTTATGCAAAATCAACAAAAATTTCTTGATCTCGTTGAAAATCCTTATGAATTTGATAAGGGAACCCTTACTTTTTTGAAAAATATTTCAGAAAGCTATCCCTACTGCCAAAGTGTGCAACTTTTACTGGCCAAAAATCTTCAGGGAATTAATAAAACTGACTTTGAAAAACAGGTAAACAGGGCATCGGCTTACGCAGTAAGCCGCAGGAAATTCCAAAGATATATTTCAGATCGGGATAAGCCTGTTTCAACTGAAAGTCAAGCGCATTTATCACCAAACCCGGCAGAAAACAAAAAATTACAGTCTGAACAAACAAGTGCTGACACCTTGCAGCCTGTTAAAATTTCAAGCGAAATACATCAAGGTATTACAGAAAATGGCGGCACAAAGGCAGAACCTGCAGAAAAAAAAGATAAACTCTCATTGCTTGAAATTGTGAAGCGACGCTTGTTTGAAATTAAATCCAAAGAAAAAAAATCTGAAAAGAAACCCCTGACAGATAAAGAAATAAAAACAGAGGATATTATAAAAGAACAGGAAGAAAAGATCATAAGTGAGGAAAAATCATCTCATCAGCAATCTGGAGAAATATCGGCTAATACTCTTGAACAGAAGCAGCAACAAAATGAAGAAAAACATTCTGAAGAGGAGCTGAAGCCTGCTGAAAAAGTGCGGGTTGAAAAGCAAACCGAAAAAAAGCCGAAAATCCCTGACTTTATCTACGGAAAGCATGGTAAAAGGCCGGATATAAACTTTTTGATTGATAAGTTTTTAAAGGAAGAACCACGCATAAAGGTTAGTAAAGACCTTCCTAAAGAACAGGAAGACCTGTCGGCTGAGAGTACCAGAGATGATCCACAAATGGCTACCGAAACACTGGCAAAAGTATATCTTAAGCAAGGGAAAAAAACTGAAGCACTGGATGTTTATGAAAAATTATGCTTGAAGTTTCCCGAAAAAAGCAGTTACTTTGCAAAAAAAATACTGGAAATAAAAAACGAACAAACTTTTTAAAAGAAAAAATAATGGGCTTATATGTTTTAATATCGGTTTTGGTTCTGATAACCTGTGTTTTATTAATATTAATCGTTCTCGTTCAGAACTCAAAAGGTGGTGGACTGGCATCAAACTTTGCTTCCAATAACCAGATCATGGGTGTAAGAAAAACTACAGATTTTCTTGAAAAAGCAACATGGACACTCGCTATTGTGTTGCTTGCATTAACACTTACATCTACTTTTGTTATTCCACGCGGTCAGGTTGCTGAAGCTCCGCAAAGCGAAATCAGAGACAGAATTCCTATGTCAAACCCCGGTTTACAAAATTCACCGGTTGAACAACAGCCTGTGCAGGAAGAACCACCTGCGGGCCAGGAAGAAGTAATAATGGAATAGTACTCCAAAATTATTGTATTAACAAAGTGTCAGTTTGTCATTTGAACTGACACTTTTTTTATTCCCATGACTAATGGAGTGTAAAATTGTCCCATTAAACCCAAAAAAAACATTTGGCACAAAAAATGACAGGACAATCAAGTGCTAAATAAAAGCACATAAGTAAAAAGAAATAATTTTATTGTTTAACAATTTAAAAGTTGAAAATATGGCGAATATAAACATCAAGCCTTTAGCAGATCGAGTATTGGTTGAACCTGCAGCTGCAGAAGAAAAAACTGCCGGTGGTATTATCATCCCCGACACTGCAAAAGAAAAACCTATGAAAGGAACCATTGTTGCTGTTGGCGAGGGAACCAAAGAACAACCTATGACCGTTAAATCCGGCGATAAAGTACTCTACGGAAAATATGCAGGTACAGAAATATCTGTAGATGGTAATGATTACCTGATTATGCGTGAGTCTGACATTTACGCCATTATTGGTTAATCAGGATGTTTTAAATCATAAAAGTTAAACCGAAATATTAAAATTTAGAATTATGGCAAAAGATATAATTTTTAATCTTGAAGCAAGAAACGCCCTGAAGAAAGGCGTTGACAAACTGTCGGATGCAGTAAAAGTAACCCTTGGGCCTAAAGGTCGCAATGTTATTATTGACAGAAAATTTGGTGCCCCAACCATTACCAAGGATGGTGTTACCGTTGCCAAAGATATTGAACTGGAAGACGCAATAGAAAACATGGGTGCCCAGATGTTGAAAGAAGTAGCCAGTAAAACTGCTGATTTAGCAGGTGATGGTACTACTACTGCAACTGTTTTGGCACAGGCCATTATTACCAGTGGTTTAAAAAACGTAACCGCAGGTGCAAACCCCATGGATCTCAAAAGAGGAATTGACAAAGCTGTTGAAAAGGTGATTGAAAACCTGAAAAATCAATCAAAAGAAGTAGGCGACAGCA
>JBHEOF010000025.1:0-246 GCA_046261715.1 Bacteroidales bacterium | reverse complement strand
GAAACTGAAGTAAAAGTTGTTGAAGGTATGCAATTTGACCGCGGTTACATCTCTCCCTATTTTGTTACCGATACTGAAAAGATGGAAACCGTATTCGAGGATCCTTATATCCTGATCCACGATAAGAAGATCAGCACCATGAAGGACTTCCTGCCTATCCTGGAAAAAGTGGTTCAAACCGGCAAACCCCTTCTCATTATTTCAGAAGATGTTGATGGTGAAGCTCTTGCAACCCTGGTTGTAAAC
>JBHEOF010000249.1:0-540 GCA_046261715.1 Bacteroidales bacterium | reverse complement strand
GCTTTTTGAGAAGGAATATTTCCAGGTAATTTTCTGTTCTTCCCAGGTGATTTGCTGGGTGTAAAACCCTAAGGAGCCGATGGTGTTGGCAGCAAGGTCAGACCAGGAGGCGCCCCATTCTTCTGAAAAGCCATCCAGAATTTCAATGGTGGTAAGTAAGAGACTTCCCGAAAGGCTCCCCCACAAAGCTGCCTGGTTGTTGTTGAGCCCTGCCCACCGGAAAGTGTTATGACTTAAACGACTGAAATGATAGGTTGACATGATGTGTCCCGTTTTATCCATTTGTTTCCAGGCGGCCAGGTCGTTGTAAAAGCCGAAGGATGAGCGGGGATGGTCGCTGTACCACATATGATTGAGAACCAGCAGTGTGCCGGTGTATCCTGCCACATGGGCAGAACCCACCAGCCAGAGGCGGCGGGAGTCTACAGGGTTCTCTTCCTTGTTATGGGTTTCGGGATGGTATTGGGTTTCGGCAGGATTGAAAGAATCTGGAGCGGGGTCTTCCGCGGCAAGGCGAAAGGGAAGCAGTATGCACAGCAT
>JBHEOF010000248.1:0-541 GCA_046261715.1 Bacteroidales bacterium | reverse complement strand
TGATTACGGCAATGACCACAATTACAGTCAGCTCCCAGTTCATTTCTCCTTGAGCCGTGTGGCCCAGATAGCCCGAGACCGATGAAAATGTGACCACCATGGCTGTGGTAGCTGCGGCTTCCTTGGTTTTATAGCCCATCATCATCAGGATTGGCGCCACGATAAAACCACCGCCAAGACCTAACATTCCGCCCGTAAAGCCGGCGAATGACCCTACAAAAAAACCAATCATACTTCGTTTCTTCAGAGACATCATTTTTTGAGGCTCAGGCAATCTTGAGGCCCACAGTGTCCGTAAAGCAGCAGCAAGAACCATTGCCGCAAACAAAATTTTCAGGGTCTGAACGGGGACGTATCCGCTGGTCATTGCCCCTAATGGTGCTGCAATAAGAGCGGTAAGAGCCATAACGGCTCCGCCTTTCCAGTCTACCATTTTTTCTCGGGCAAAAGGAATCAGCACCAGGGCTGTATTCAAGCCGTTCAGTAATAAACCCAGAGGGATGGCTACTTTAACCATATCAAAACCTGCCCAATTAAGTAC
>JBHEOF010000247.1:0-544 GCA_046261715.1 Bacteroidales bacterium | reverse complement strand
GATAACAAAGTAACTGCAAGTGGTAATTCAACCAACCTGAATCTCCAATAATATTTGATAGGCATATTATCTGACAGTTCTGCTGAACTTTCCGAATTAAGTACCTGCTAAGCGGAAATCAGCTTCGCTGAGCTCCCTTCGGTCGGTTGCATTTCCGCTTCACCACCCAACCATAACCATTCATAACCCCCATTACCCTTTCTCCAAACAAATACCTGCTTTTTGCATCCAAATAAAAACATTTTAGCCGGAAAATTCATTATTTTTGCTACATGACTAAGCGAGAAAAAATTATACGGAAAATATTGGAACTTTCTGAAAAGAAGTATCCAGACGCTGAGATTTATTTATATGGTTCTCAGGCGCGTGGAGACGCTAAAGCCTTATCTGATTGGGATTTATTAATCTTGTTGAATTCAGAAAATATCCCATTTTCGCTTGAGACTGAAATAATGGACGAATTTTACGACATTGAGTTGGAAACAGGACAGATTATTTCACCGATAATTTACCCAAAAAAAGAGTGGAATACTAAATACAAAGT
>JBHEOF010000246.1:0-571 GCA_046261715.1 Bacteroidales bacterium | reverse complement strand
ATATAAGGATACCTACGATAATAAGGGCCATAGGGGATAACAACATCAAACCGTTATTTTCATATCCAAAGGAGTAAAGTCCGGTAGATTCTGCCATAGTAGCAGCTTTGTGACCTAATACTTCAAAACCAAATAATTTACCAGATCCCAGTAATTCCCTAAAGAAAGCGACTATGATCAATATTACTCCGTATCCTGCAGCATTACCAATTCCATCAAGGAAAGATTTATAAACCCCGTTACCCAAAGCAAAAGCCTCGAGACGTCCCATTATAATACAGTTTGTTATAATAAGTCCCACAAATACCGATAATTGCTTACTCACATCATACGCATAAGCTTTTAAAACCTGATCCACCAAAATAACCAGGGAAGCAACAATTATAAGTTGAACAATGATCCGGATCCTGTTTGGTATAAGATTCCTTAGAATGGAAACTATCATGTTTGAAAACGCCATTACAGCGGTTACCGCTATTGCCATTACAATAGCTGGCTCCAATTGAACCGTGATGGCCAATGCCGAACAAATACCCAATACCTGAACAGTGATAGGATTGTTATCATCAAG
>JBHEOF010000245.1:0-574 GCA_046261715.1 Bacteroidales bacterium | reverse complement strand
TTTATCAGAAAAGAATAAGAGAAAACAAACCGGCCCGCGAAGCCCGCTACATTCATGGCGAAAAAGGAAAAGGGTTCTGGACATTTTACGGCGGTCACGATCCGGAAGATTACCGCCACCTGGTTGGCGACCCGCCTACCGATTTAAACCTGTATCCCAATTCGCCCGGTTACCGGTTAATTCTGAATAATGTGCTGTTTCCGGCAGCGAAGAAGAAGAAAAGGGAAACATAAAAAAAGCCCCGGCACTGCCGGAGCTTTAATTTATATCTAATTAGAATTTCAACTAATTTTTATTTTGCCCACCAAAGTTTGGTCGTTTGTGTATCTCCACCAATTGAAGAAGCAGCAGCATTTACATTTGTTTCGTTGATGCTGGCTTCATTCAGCGGATACATATTTCTTCCCGGCAAATCGGTTAATCCACCAATCGGAATAAATTCATACTCTTTGGTTTGCTCCCCTGTAGCTGTTGGCCAGGTATAATTATATTTCACATTCGGCCTTACAAGGGTATTCGGATAACCAGTACGACGGTATTCACTCCATGCCTCAGAAGGCTGCATATACAATGC
>JBHEOF010000244.1:0-586 GCA_046261715.1 Bacteroidales bacterium | reverse complement strand
TAATATAATCGTCGCCCCCAGCCTCAAATCCGGCGATCTGCGAGTAATCTTCTCCCCTCGCGGTAAGAAATGCGATCATGGTATTTTCAATACCGGGGAGTTTACGAATCTCCTCGCATGTTTCAATTCCATCCATTTCCGGCATCATGACATCCAGCAGTACCAAATGGGGATGTATTTCAGAAACAATTTTTAATGCATCTGCACCATTGCTTGCAGTATATAGATCAAATCCTTCATTTTTAAGGTTATAACTCAAAAACTCAAGGAAATGGAAAGATATTACTATTTACTGAAATGCATGCTACAAGCAGCAAAAGATTTTCTCAGTCAAATTGCGACTCTCTCTGTGAATATGCTTTAAACACAATGTGTAAAATTCATATCATTTGTATCCATTTTTCATCATGTAATTTAAGCTAAAAGCCCTATTTTTAACCCTACCAAAAGATATTTTCCATATGCATCACAAGTACCCGGCAATATAGGTAATGAAGCAATTAAAATTTCTCCATATAATCTTCATGGTAGTGACATATTCACTTCATGCACAGGATTATATCCGGGAGGAAGAATACAAGGGAAT
>JBHEOF010000243.1:0-587 GCA_046261715.1 Bacteroidales bacterium | reverse complement strand
AGATGGACGTAGACACAATTCAAATGAAACAAGAAATTAAAGACCACATACTTGAAGTGACAGGTCTAGAAGAGAGTAAGATTCAGAATGATACATTGATTTTTGAAGAGGGTTATTTCGATTCCATGGGATTTGTTTTACTCATCACTCTACTCGAGGAAAATTTTGGAATCTCAACTACAGATTCCGACCTGGTTGAAGAAAACTTCGAATCGATTAATGCTATTACCGACTTCGTAATCCGTACATTAGGTAGTGTAAGATTACGAATTATTGATATTGCGGGTGGTCAACAACCCCTCTCCGACCCATCCGGTAGATATTGGATAGTATTCAACGGGGAAATTTTCAACTACCTGGAATTACGAGCAGAACTGGAAGCCAGAGGCAACAAATTTGCTACCCATTCTGATACTGAAGTATTGGTCCAGCTTTATGCAACATTTGGCAAAAATTGTCTTTCAAAATTAAATGGGCAATTTGCATTTGCTATCTGGGATAAGCAAAAAGAAGAGGCCTTTTTTGCCCGCGACAGGGTTGGTATACGGCCTTTCTTCTACAATCTCTCCCCAAATGGGGAGTTAACC
>JBHEOF010000242.1:0-589 GCA_046261715.1 Bacteroidales bacterium | reverse complement strand
ACCTTGATCAATATAAACTAAAAGTTTTTTGGGGAAATGGTTCTGGAGAACGCATTCCTGCCTGGGCGATAAGAACTGTCCAGGACGAGCGCTCAGCAATCTTCAACGCCCAGGTCTGGTCGCCTGAAAATCCATACCAGTGGAAGAATCCTGCCCCCGACCTGTCGGATTTCCACCCCTTCATTTATGAGGCACATGTAGGAATGGCCACAGAGGAATTCAAGGTAGGCAGTTTCGATGAATTCAGAAAAAGAGTACTGCCACGGGTGGTTGATGGGGGTTACAATACACTACAGTTAATGGCCATACAGGAACATCCCTATTACGGATCATTTGGCTACCATGTCAAGAATGAGCTGGAAGGGCTCGGCATGTATGCAGGTGATCCGGGACAATTTTTTCATACCGGCAGCCGGCGTGAGCATGTCGCATGGGACTCCCTCTGTTACGATTACGGTAAAAATGAAGTATTGCATTTTCTGCTGTCAAATATCCACTTCTGGCTGGAGGAATACAAGTTCGATGGATTTAGATTCGATGGCGTTACCAGTACGCTGTTTTACGACCATGGCCTGGGACGCGATTTCTC
>JBHEOF010000241.1:0-615 GCA_046261715.1 Bacteroidales bacterium | reverse complement strand
GGAATAGTTCCCGGTGGTGGTATTGCATACATCAGGGCTCTTGAGTCACTCATTGATTTTGAAGGTGATAATGCTGATGAAACTACAGGTGTTGCCATCGTTCGCAGAGCTCTGGAAGAACCCCTTCGTTTGATCGTTGAAAATGCAGGTGTTGAAGGTTCAATCGTGGTACAAAAAGTTAAAGAAGGCAAAGAAGACTATGGATTCAATGCCCGCACAGAAACTTACGAAAACCTTTATGAGAGCGGTGTAATTGACCCCACAAAAGTAACACGTATAGCTCTCGAAAATGCATCATCTATTGCAGGTATGCTTCTAACCACTGAGTGTGTACTTGCCGAAATCAAGGAAGACAAACCCGAAATGCCAATGAATCCCGGCATGGGTGGAATGGGTGGAATGATGTAAAAAACAATTCCCCTATATATCGCCAAGGCCCCGTTTTTTAAGCGGGGCCTTTTTTTTAATTGATTAAAGAAGCTATCAAAGTTCAACTAAAACCTGGTAACCTTCGGCTTCAACAACGTCGCCGGGCTTCACTTTTGCCCTTTTGCGGTATTCTGTTTCTCCGTTTAATTTTACCAGTCCTTCATCTACCATCAACTTGGCCACACC
>JBHEOF010000240.1:339-624 GCA_046261715.1 Bacteroidales bacterium | reverse complement strand
CCTTTGCCCTTCCGAACCGTTCATAGCCGCTGCCCCTCGGTATCATCTCTCATTTCAAACAACACTGTTGCCTCGGGGCCGGGATTATGGCCTCCATCAACCCATGGCGGCAAAAACATCGCGGTGCTCGTTTTTTTGCCATGGGCTATGGTATTCAAGGCCCTTCAGGCCTGAATGGCTGTTCCAGCCATTGTTACAGCGAAGGAGATCTTGTTTCAAGCAAGTCCAAGGCCCCGTACAACGGACCGCTGGTCCGTTACCTACATTCATTGCAAAGATAGAGTT
>JBHEOF010000240.1:0-272 GCA_046261715.1 Bacteroidales bacterium | reverse complement strand
CCTTTGCCCTTCCGATCCGTTCATAGCCGCTGCCCCTCGGTATCGTTTCTCATTTCAAACAACAATATGGCCTCGGGGCCGGGATCATCGGCCTCCGTCAACCCATGGCGGCAAAAACGTCGCGGTGCTCGTTTTTTTGCCATGGGCTATGGTATTTGTGGCCCTTCAGGCCTGAATGGCTGTTCCAGCCATTGTTGCGGAGAAGCAGCTCTTGTTTCAAGCAAGTCCAATCAATATAAACCCATGCAAACGGTGTCTCCAGGACCCCGTAC
>JBHEOF010000024.1:37139-44334 GCA_046261715.1 Bacteroidales bacterium | reverse complement strand
CCCTTAAGATAATGATCGAAAAACTGGTACATACGAACGGAAAGGTCTACACGGTTTGGCCATTTGCGCAGATTGTGGGCTTCATCATTATACACCAGCAACCAAACAGGTTTTTCCAGTCTGCGCATGGCAACGAACAGTTCAATACCCTGATACCATGGCACTGCACCATCATCGTCGTTGTGCATCATGAGTAATGGAGTTTCAATCTTATCAGCAAAAAACACAGGTGAATTTTCGATATAACGGAAAGGTTTTTCCCAAAGTGTTCCACCGATGCGGCTTTGTGTTTGCTCATACTGAAACTGCCGGCTCATACCTGAACCCCAACGTATTCCACCATACGCACTCACCATGTTACTTACAGGTGCTCCTGCCATAGCTGCACGGAACATATTTGTTTGGGTAACCAGGTAAGCGATCTGATAGCCACCCCAGCTTTGTCCCTGCAGACCTATATGATGACGATCGATAAAAGGATAGCGCTCAACCATGGCCTGGGTGCCGCTTACAATGGCATCATAGGCACTTTGTCCGGGGAAACCATCCCGGTAAGTTATGTCAGGTACAAATACCACATAGCCATTACTTGTGCAATAAGAACGATTAATTGTTGACCGACTGGGTGACGGAATGAAGTGCGAATGCAATCCATCAGATGACCTTTCGTAAAAATATATCAACATCGGATACTTCTTCTCACGATCAAAATCTTCGGGCAAATAAAGTAGCCCTTGCAATGTATCATTGTTAAAGTCAAGCCATTCCACCAGGCTTACACTACCCCACAGGTATTCTTCCTGCTGGGGATTTGTGGTTGTGAGCTTTTGGGTATCATTGAATTCCATATCGCTGATCCACAGATCAGGGTATTCGGTAAAAGTACTTTTCCGCCACAGAAAGGTATCATCTTCTTTTGCTTTCTGAAGCTGTGTAAAACGGGCATCTTCGGTCATCAGGGCTTTTAATTCCAGACTTCCCATATCGAGCCGGTAATAACCATCCTGTTTATTCTCCAAATTGAATGCGCTCAGATAAATAATATCCTCCGGGATATGATACTCATCCGGATCCAGATTCTGATAGCGTAAACGGATCTGATTTTCACGTCCATAACCTCGGGTAATATTTATGGGCTGGATTCTTCCTCTCGGGTCGAACTTCCAGATGTCATAGCGATCATATATCAAAACATATTCATCATCCTTTCCCCAGCCAGCCAACCCCCATGGGCGGGCAAAACGGGGAATATCATTGTCTTCATTGTAAAAGGGTACATCAACCTGCACGGTAAGATTGCGATGTGTATCATCATTTACAGAATAAGAAATCCACGATTCTGATTCCGGATCATAGTATAATATATAATTTCCTTCCACTGAAAAATGCACATTTGCTTCAGCTCTTTCGAGAATCTGCTTTCTCTGGCCGGTATTAACATCGACCACATAAATATCGCGACCGGCACCACCCAGCCATGATATTTCTTTCTGATAAGGAATATTTGATGAACCCATAAATTTATCGGAATTTCCATAACGATCCCGGGAAATATCGGGCATGTCTTCGCCTGCAAGGGAAATTATATTCTGGTTTCTGATATGAAATACTGCATCATAGCTGCGTCTCTCCTCACGTCTCAGACTCACCTTCTGCTGGGTTTGCAGCAACGGATCCTGCCAGTGCCAGATATCAAGTTTGTATTTTTCTTCATCCAGCAGAGTATCTTCTTTCTCTTCTTCAGGTTTGGGTGCAATACCAAAGAATACTCTTCTACCGTCATCAGAAAAGGATAACGATTGGTGCTCACTTACAGCAAAGTCTTCCGGCATATTTTCATCATCAGTACTGATTTTGTGAGTATTTGCCCTGCGCCCGCTTTGATGTACAAAAAGATCATACACCTTCACACCAGTGGTATCAGCACTAAATATCCATGAAAATAATTCTCCGGTTTTATTTACACTCAATTGCTTATAGTCGCCTTGTGCAGAATCGAGCAAATTCAACGACTCTGAATCTGTATCGAAAACATAAAGTTTTTTGATCTCCAGTGTATCATCTTCATTTTTTTCTTCCTGCAGGAAAATCACTGACTTTCCGTTCTCTGAAATCTGATAAACTTCTACATAATCAAAAACATGATTTTTACCCGAAACCGGATTTTTAACCACAAGTTGTTTCAATTTTTCTGTTTTGGGTTCTTTCTCTTCTTCCTTCTCTTCTTCCTGAGGTTCGGGGACATTCGGAGGTATGGTGTCCTGCTGAGTTTCTTCTTCCTCTTCCAGGTCTTCAATTACCCTTGTAAAATCTATGGCAAAAGCAAACCAGTCAGATGCTTCTTCAGGCAGGCGATAAGAGATTACATCTTCGAATTTTATAATTTCCTGCGTTCCCAGCACCAATATGCCCAGTGAATCTTTAGGCATATCATCTTTTTTCTTCTTCTCAACTTTCGCCTGTCTTATCAGATCGCGCGGAGGTTCAATATGAAAAACTGCAAATCCGTTCCCCGGTGAAAATGCAGCACGGGCACCACGTGGAACCACAGTTTCTTGTCCGGTGCTATGATTCAGGATAAACAAATTACCGTCCTGCCGTTGTGGATTAATTACATACAGCACATGTTCGCCATCTGCTGAAATTTCTGCTCCGGAAAGGGTTTTCCAGTGATCATAATCATCATGTGAAAGTCTTTTCTTTTCCTGTGCCGCTGATTGAAATTGCAGCAATGCTATGCACAGGATGGCCATAGTCAAATATCGCATAATATGTCAGTTAAAATAACAGTAAATAATTTTTGGGGCCGAAAATACAGAAATTAAATAAAACTGAATTCTTAAAAGACTACAGAAAAAGAGTTTTCAAGTGTTATATTTACTAAAAAATCATAAAAAAGTCCCGCCACAGCGGGACCTTAAATCATATTAATCTTAAAAAATCAGCGTCATCAGCGTTCCATAATGTTTTACGGCAAATTGTTCTTAAAAGTCTGGTATCTATCGGCAAATTTATCACCTTCTTCACCTCCCAAAGCCTGATGGTGTTCATAGATCTTCTCTATTCGATCGCTGGGGTGCGGGTGGGTACTGAAATAAACCATCCAGTCAGCACCTTCTTCAAGCTCCATTTGTTCAAAAAAGTAAGCTACACCGCGGGCATCGAGCTCTGAGGGGTAAATGTATTTAACTGCATATTCGTCTGCTTCATACTCATCATCGCGACTAAAAGCCAAAGTCTGCAGGCCCAGTGCCAGATCAGCTGCGATTTGCGCTGCTAGTGATGGATTATTGCCCAGGATCATAGATAGTACTACCTGGTAACCATAAATCTTTGTCATACGGTTTGTAGTATGCCGGCGATCGCTGTGAGCAAATTCATGGGCCATTACTCCGGCAAAAGATGCTTCATCTTCCAGGTATTTGATCAATCCTGAATAATAAAAAGTATTACCGCCGGGTAAAGCAAAAGCATTAAGCACTTCCTGATCAATAATGTAAACATCCCAGTCGAAACGATCACCATAACGCAGCTCACCGGATTGCTTTCCTGAAGCAATAACCTGGTCACGTATACGGCGAAGGTGCTCATAAGCTTCAGGATACTGGGCTTCATCAAGGATTGGGTATTCCGAGGGATTGGCAAGAATTTCTGCAGTTACTTCGCGACCCATTTGAATATCTTCATCAACCGCAAAAATATTTAATTTACCATCATCGCAGGATGAAAGAAAAAACAAACCTGATAATAAAAAGATAAGAATTAGCGATTTCGAAAATATCTTCATA
This sequence comes from Bacteroidales bacterium, assembly GCA_046261715.1. Taxonomy (GTDB): domain Bacteria; phylum Bacteroidota; class Bacteroidia; order Bacteroidales; family UBA7960; genus SKVR01. Next base: position 40,546 of record JBHEOF010000024.1, on the reverse strand, counting down.
ATGAATGTATTTATTATAAATGGATACAACTTCTGATTATATCCACAAAATTAATAAATAAATCTGTTGGCGATTTATTCCTCTGAAAATTCAATAAGCATCTTTCGGTAAACATTAAACACATTTGACCGTGAAACAAAACCCACATAACGACCATCTTCCACCACCGGAAGGTTCCACTGGCCCGAATCGCGAAATTTTTGCATTACCTGTTCCATGCTGTCGCTAAGTTCAACCTTTTTTGATGGAACAACCATAAAATCACGTACTTTGAGTTTATCATATTTTTCTCTGTCAAACATGATTTCGCGCACTTCATCCAGGGGTACAAGTCCCAAAAAGTGCAGGTCTTTGTCCAGCACGGGAAAAATATTACGATTGGATCTGGCAATCAGATCAACCAGATCTCCGAGGGTTTGATCAGGAGTAACGCTAAGGAAATTGGTTTCAACCACATGCTCAACCCTTAACAGGGTAAGAACTGCCTGATCCTTATGGTGGGTAATAAGTTGTCCCTTTTCGGCCAGCTTTTTGGTATACAATGAATGGGGTTCAAAATACCTTACAGTAAGAAATGAAATAGATGAAGTAATGATCAAGGGAACAAATAATTCATAACCCCCGGTAATTTCAGCAATTAAAAATATAGCCGTAAGCGGCGCGTGAATAACTCCTGCAATGAGCCCGGCCATCCCCACAAGGGCAAAATTATACTCCGATATCTTTACCCAGTTAAACATGTTTATTAGCCTGGCAAAAATAAAACCTGCTATTCCACCCATAAACAAACTAGGTGCAAAAACTCCACCTATTCCACCACTGCTGGTAGTAAGTGATGTGGCAATGGCTTTAAAAATCAATACCATGAAAAGGAATCCAACAAACAGATAACCAGACTCATCAACAAAAAGCCCCCAGATACTTTCGCCAAGCAAATGCTCAGGCTGTCCGGAAAGCATAGATCGCATGGTAATATAACCTTCACCAAAAAGAGGTGGAAATAAAAAAATTAAAATACCAAGAATACCTCCGCCTATTAAAACCCTTTTGTAAGGTTTCTTAATTTTTTTTATGCGCGATTCTACCCTGGCATTCATCCAGGTAAAATATAGTGATACGGCTCCTGCAACAATCCCTAATAGAATATAAAAGGGAAAATGGCCAAAGGTAAATGGATCTTTCAGTGTAAAATAAAATTCAACCTGCTCACCCAGAAAAAGAGAAGAGAACATGGTAGCAGTAACAGCTGCAATAAGCAAGGGAATGATTGAAGCCATGGTAAGATCCAGCATAAGAACTTCAAGCGCAAAAATAAGCCCTGCAATGGGAGCCTTAAAGATGGCTGCAATGGCAGCCGCTGCCCCGCATCCCATAAGCAGGGTTGAGCGTTTAAAACCCAGCTTTGTCTTTTGGGCCACATTGCTGCCAATGGCTGCACCTGTGGCAACAATAGGAGCCTCCATTCCCACCGACCCTCCAAATCCTGCGGTTATGGTACAGGCTACCATTGACGACCACATATTGTGCACTTTCATTACCGCTTTATTGCGTGATATGGCATAAAGAATTCGCGACACCCCGTGCCCTATGTTATCTTTTACGAAAGTACGTACATAAAAAACAGTGATGAGAATTCCTATTACAGGAAACAGCAGATATAACAGATTTTCAGAAGGTCGCATGCTTCTAACCCATGCTTCCACATAATGTACGGAAGTTTTCAGCAACACGGCAGCCACTGCTGCTGCAAAACCAATAATAACACTTAAGAGAAGAATAAAGTGCCTGTCATCCAGATACCTACTTCGCCAAACAAGAAACCGATCCAGAGCATTTCGCTTTGCCATATTACTACACCAACAAAAATATTATGTATTTTCTATTTGATTATTTTTATTCATTGGCAAATATCTTAAAAAATCTAATAATTAAGCACATATGCCATAAACTAATTTATCTTTGTTAGCTAATTGACATGAAAATGAAAGATTTTTGCCCGCTGTGCAATGGTTTAGGAGAGATGTTCTATAACAAGCCTAAACGTAAATATTATAAATGCGCAAACTGTAACAGTCTTTTTGTTCCATCCTCGCTGCTTCCTGATCCCCAAAAAGAGAAAACCCGTTATCTGGCGCATAATAATGATGTAAATGATCACCGTTATCAAAATTTTGTAATGCCCGTTTTAAATGCCATTGAAAATGATTTTAATACAACTGCTCAGGGATTAGACTACGGAGCTGGAACCGGTCCGGTAATATCTAAATTATTACAGGATAAAGGTTATAATATCATACAATATGATCCCTTCTTTTATCCTGATTGCAATTTACTTGAAAAAACTTATGATTATATTGTTTGCTGTGAAGTTGCGGAACATTTCTTCAAGCCCCGTGAAGAATTTTCCCGGTTAAAAAAACTTCTGAATCCGGGTGGGAAATTATATTGTAAAACAAGTATTTACGAAGACAAAACAGATTTCAACAACTGGAGATATAAAAATGATCCTACACACGTTTTTATATACAGTAAGAAAACAATGGAATGGATTGGGGAAAACATTGGATTTTCAGGGACGGAGATTCAGGAAAATCTGATAATATTTAGCCATTAGTCAAGCTTCCCTGCCTTTTTAATTTTTCCACATAATTAATTGAAAAGCTCACCAACTCGGGGAAAAAATCAGCAAAATCCTGCCTGAATTCATCGTAATGAATCTTCAGATCAGTAACGGCGTCTTCCATACCCGAATGGAATGAGGTACGCCTGGCTATACCCTCCATGTGGCGTTCCAAACTTTTCAAATCTGCATAATTCACCAACCAGTTAGAACCAATCATAATGGGGAGTATAAATTTCGCCCTGCTGGGAAGCATAATATAATTTCTAAGCAGGACATTGTATGCGTTTTCTACAAAAGTTTCCAGTTGTTCATCGCTGTAATCTTTCCAGTTGATTGCAAGAAAATGATCATAATACATATCAACCACTACCCCTGAATAGTGCCTGTATTTCTCACGAATCCGATCTTTACTTCTCGCCACATATGGATGAGAATCGGTAAATTCATCAATCTTACGGTGCAGTCTTATACCCTTTACCACTTCAGGCGAATACTTTTCTATCTGCCGCCCTTTTACCATATCGGCAATAAAATTGCCAAGGAGCAGATTCTCGTCTTTGCCGGAAAGATAGATGTGGGCTAGAAAATTCATTTTTTTATTGGCCCCCGCGGAGATGCAAAGCCGCAGAGTTTTTTTATTTATAGAGTATTCTTTGTTTTTCTTAAAAGCAATCTTTTATAACTTTTAATTAAACAAAAATATAATGAAAATATTACATTCACATAAGTTTTTTGACCTGATTTACAAAAAAATCAGATTAAATAAAATTTATCCTATATGATT
>JBHEOF010000024.1:477-37129 GCA_046261715.1 Bacteroidales bacterium | reverse complement strand
TTAAAAACTTAAATGCAGGAATAAAACTCTTTAGGGATAAACAATTGTTTTCCATTATTTAAACACATTCTAAAAACCCCGAATCCGACCGATATTTCCCCGGCTATCGGATTATTTTTCTTAGTTTTGCAGCAACTTAAAAATCCTATTCTAAACACAAATTGACTAAAAATATCACCCTATGCAAAAACAATTGTTATTAGGCGATGAAGCCATTGCCCAGGGAGCAATTGATGCCGGGCTGTCGGGCATTTATGCTTATCCGGGCACTCCTTCCACCGAAATTACACAATATGTAATTGACAATAAGGAAGCCAAAGAAAAAGGAATTATTGCCACATGGACCGCCAATGAAAAAACATCGGCTGAGGCAGCTCTGGGCATGAGTTATGCCGGTAAACGCGCTATGGTATGTATGAAACATGTTGGGCTGAATGTAGCTGCTGATGCCTTTATCAATTCATCTATTACAGGAGCCAATGGAGGTATTATTTTTGTTGTGGCCGACGACCCCAGCATGCACTCATCACAAAATGAGCAGGATAGCAGGTTTTACGGCAAATTTGCTATGATACCCATCCTGGAACCGTCTGACCAGCAGGAAGCCTATGACATGGCGCATTCTGGCTTTGAACTTAGCGAAAAGTATCATATCCCTGTAATGATCCGGATCACTACCCGACTTGCTCACTCAAGAGCCGGTGTAGCGCGAAAAACTTCCCGTGAACAAAACAATACCAAATTACCCGACAATCTCAAACAATTTATTCTTTTACCTGCCAATGCACGTAAGCAATACAAAACACTGCTTGGTAATCAGCCTCATTTTGAACATGAAGCTGAAAATTCGCAGTTTAACAAGTATACAGACGGAAAGGACAAGAGCATGGGTATTATTGCCTGTGGACTGGCTTACAATTATATGATGGAGAACTATCCTGAGCGCGATATTCCATTTCCGGTTTTAAAACTGTCTCACTATCCTGCACCCAAAAAGCAGATTGAAAAACTCTATAATGAATGTGAGAGTATTCTTGTTCTGGAAGAAGGCTATCCTCTTGTGGAGGAACTGCTCCGGGGAATGCTTAACCATGGCAAAGAAATTAAAGGTCGTCTTGACGGAACCATTCCCCGCGATGGAGAGCTTAATCCTGTTATTGTGGGCACCGCACTTGGCTTTAAAGCACCGGTAATAAGAAATATTCCGTCACTTGTATCAGTTCGTCCGCCATCACTTTGTAAAGGCTGCCCGCATATCGACAGCTTTTTCGGATTGAATGAAGCGCTTGAAAAGTATGGTAAGGGAAGGGTATTCTCTGATATCGGCTGTTATACTCTTGGCGCACTTGAACCCTACGATGCCATTAATACCTGTGTTGATATGGGCGCATCCATAACCATGGCCAAAGGGGCCGCCGATGCCGGACTTACACCTTCTGTAGCAGTTATTGGCGATAGTACCTTCACCCATTCCGGTATTACCGGTTTGCTTGATGCCGTAAATGACAAATCTAATATTACCGTTGTAATTCTTGACAATGCTACTACCGGTATGACAGGCGGTCAGCCCTCTTCTGCCCTGGGCAAAATTGAAGATATTTGCAAAGGTATTGGCGTGGAAGAAGAGCACATTCGTATTCTAAAACCTCTTCCAAAAAAACATGAAGAAAACCTGAAGATTTTTGAGGAAGAAATAGCTTACGAAGGTGTTAGTGTCATCATTCCACGTCGCGAATGTATTCAAACACTCAATAAACGGATGCGCGACAAACACAAAGCCAAGCAAAAAGCAGAAGCTGCCGGTAAATAATTTGATATGAATTCCTGGGATCTGAGTATTCGGGTTTCCTGAACCTACATTACTTTTATCACCAGGTAACATGTTATTTTAAAAACACATAAAAAACAAAAAATATAATGAAAAAAGATATCATATTAGCCGGTGTGGGCGGACAAGGTATTTTATCTATTGCAGCTATTATTGGTTATGCAGCAGTGCAAAGCGATCTTTATCTTAAACAGGCCGAAGTGCATGGCATGAGCCAGCGGGGAGGCGATGTACAAAGCAACCTGCGCCTTTCTGACAAGCCCATCGCATCAGATCTTATTCCCCACGGCAAAGCCGATATGATTTTATCGGTTGAGCCCATGGAATCGCTCAGATATTTGCCTTTTCTTGGTCCTGAAGGCTGGCTGGTTACCAATACCAAACCTTTTATTAATATTCCGGAATATCCTGCCGAAGAAGATATTATGGCAGAAATCAAAAAGCTTCCGCAGCATGTTGCGCTGGATGCCGAAAGCATTGCATCTGAATTGGGCACAGTAAAGGCTGCCAACATTGTTATGCTGGGTGCAGCTTCACCCTTTTTAGGGCTGGAATATGATAAACTTAAGGAGGCTATCAGTTTTTTCTTTGGTAAAAAAAGTAAAGATTTGGTAAATCTTAATTTGAAAGCATTAGAAGCCGGAAGAGAATTCACCAGGAAAAATATGAACTAAAAATTTAAGAAATTATATATGTGAATAAAAAACCGGCACATAAAATTTTAGATAATTTTGTGCCGGTTTTTTTAAAGTTTTGAAGTTCTTTGCCAGCTAAATGTTAACAATTAATATATAGGTTGAAATTACTAAACAATAATATTCAAAAAGCTGTTATCACGATACATTTCAAAAATTGGATCTAAAAAAAATTACTCTTAAACCCCAAACATATAATAAGTAAAATCAAACATGATAACTAACACTTTTATATCACGACACAATGGTCCCCGCGCCGGGGAAATCGAAAAAATGATCAAAAAAATCGGCGTTTCTTCTGTTGATGAATTAATTGACCAAACAGTACCCAGGGCCATCCGCCTGAAAGAAAAACTCAAAATGGGAGATGGTCTCAATGAATATGAATACCTGAATCATCTGAAATCACTGGGTGCAAAAAACAAGGTTTATAAAACCTATATAGGGATGGGGTACTATAATACCATTACTCCCGGTGTTATTCAACGAAACATACTGGAGAACCCGGGTTGGTACACCGCTTACACTCCTTACCAGGCCGAAATATCACAAGGCCGACTGGAAGCTTTGCTTAATTTTCAAACAGTTATCAGTGACCTTACCGGTATGGAGATTGCCAATGCATCTCTTCTCGATGAATCCACAGCTGCAGCCGAAGCCATGATCATGCTTTTCAATTCGCGTAGCCGTGAAGCACAAAAAAAAGGCACTAACAAGTTTTTTGTTTCAAAAAGAACTTTTCCCCAAACTATTGACGTTTTAAAAAATCGTGCCGAACCACTGGGCATTGAACTGGTTATTGGCGATTGTCGCACAGAAGAATTTGATGATTCGTATTTTGCCGCCCTGGTGCAATATCCCGATGAAAGAGGTTCAGTAAATAATTTTAAGCCTTTTGTTGAGAAAGTACAGGCATCTCAAATGAAACTTGTGGTTGCAACAGATCTTTTAAGCCTAACCATTTTAACCCCTCCCGGCGAATGGGGTGCAGATGTAGTTGTAGGTTCTTCCCAGCGTTTTGGCGTGCCCATGGGATATGGTGGCCCGCATGCCGGATTTTTTGCTACTACTGATGAGTTTAAACGTCAGATTCCCGGACGTATAATCGGCGTTTCAGTTGACAGACTGGGAGCACCTGCCATGCGTATGGCCCTGCAAACCCGTGAACAGCATATCAAACGCGAAAGAGCTACCTCAAATATTTGCACAGCACAGGCGCTGCTGGCAGTTATGGCAAGTATGTATGCAGTATATCATGGTCCTGAAGGATTGAAGAAAATCGGTCGCCATATCAATATCCTTACTGGTGTTTTGGCTGGTGAAGTTGAGAAATGTGGCTATAAGCAGGTGAATGAGCATTATTTTGATACTATTCAGATAGAACTTCCCGAGAATGTTTTTGCAGATAATGTAAAATCCATGGCCGAGACCAAAAACATGAACTTCCGCATCATTGATGAGAAGAACATTGGAATCAGCCTGGATGAAACCACATCGCTTGATGATGTGAATACCATTCTTGAAATTTTTGCTCATGCCAACCATAAAGATTTTGAAACTTTCATTTGTGATCCGGTAGAGTGCAAAAAAATCACTACTATCCCTGCTGAGCTTAATCGAAAAAGCAATTATCTGCAACAAGGTGTTTTCAATTCATACCACTCCGAAACGGATATGATGCGCTACCTGAAAAAGCTGGAGAACAGAGATCTGGCATTGAACCGCACTATGATTCCACTGGGAAGTTGTACTATGAAACTTAACGCTGCTGCCGAACTTTTCCATTTAAGCTGGCCGGAGTTTGCAAATATTCACCCTTTTGTTCCTGCTGATCAGGCTGAAGGGTATCTCGAACTCATTCGCAACCTCGGGAATTATCTTTGCGATGTTACCGGATTTGCTGCCATGACCTTTATGCCCAACTCTGGTGCTTCCGGTGAGTATTCCGGATTGGCAGTCATTCAGGCTTATCATAAAAGTCGTGGAGAAGGCCATCGCAATGTTACCCTTATTCCATCTTCGGCACATGGTACAAACCCGGCAAGTGCAGTAATGGCCGGCACCAGTGTTGTGGTGGTAAAATGCGATGACCAGGGAAATATCGATCTGGAAGATCTGAAAGCAAAAGCCGAAAAGCATAAAGATAATCTTGCAGCTATAATGGTGACCTATCCATCCACCCATGGGGTATTCGAAGAGCATATTCTGGAAGTTACCAAAGTTGTTCACGATAATGGCGGTCAGGTGTATATGGACGGCGCCAATATGAATGCACAGGTGGGACTTACCAACCCGGCCATATGTGGTGCTGATGTTTGCCATCTTAACCTGCACAAAACTTTTGCTATACCTCACGGTGGTGGTGGCCCGGGTGTAGGACCTATTGGTGTAGCCCAGCACCTGGTAAAATTTCTTCCATCACATGTATTGGTAAAAACCGGTGGTGAGCAGGCTATACATGCTGTTGCGGCAGCTCCCTTTGGTAGTGCATTTATTCTGCCCATTACCTATGGCTATATGAAAATGCTGGGTGGCAAAGGAATGACCGAAGCAACTAAAATAGCTATTCTCAATGCAAATTATTTGAAAGTTGCACTGGAAAAGCATTACAAGGTTCTTTACACAGGTGCAAAAGGATGGGCAGCCCACGAGATGATACTTGACTGTAATCCGTTCAAACGTTCTGTTGGTGTTGATGCCATTGATATAGCAAAACGCCTGATGGACTATGGTTTCCATGCTCCAACTGTTGCATTCCCCGTTCCCGGAACACTAATGGTTGAACCCACAGAAAGTGAACCGCTATCAGAACTCGACAGGTTCATTGATGCCATGGTCGCCATCCGCGAAGAGATTCGTGAGATTGAAGAAGGCAAGGCTGATAAAGATAATAATGTGATCAGGAACGCTCCTCATACCGCCAGGATGGTGATTTCAAGTGATTGGGATATGCCTTACAGCCGTGAAAAGGCAGCATTCCCCATGCCATGGTCAGAAGAGATCAAATACTTTACTCCTGTTACCCGTATTGATGATGCTTATGGCGACCGTAACCTGGTTTGCACCTGCGAGCCCATTGAATCTTATGCGCAGCAGGATTAGTTATTATTAAATTCAAAAATAAAAAGGCTTATCGGTGGATGAGCCTTTTTTTATTTAAGCCTTTTTTTGGGGTTTTGGCGTATATCAGAGAATTTCAGCAAAACAATTACTTTATTATCCTTTATTCTGTAAAAAATTGTTGTATGTCTTGTTAGCACAAAACTTCTTAACCCTTCAATTGCTTTTTCTTCTTTTCCAAGATGTGGGTGTTCTTTTAATAATTCAACGAGTCTAAAAGTTAATCTGAGAAATTTTCTTGCTGATGTTTCTCCCCATTCTTCTAATAAAAAAGCTAAGATGCTATCAAAAGATTTCCGGGCTCTTTTCGTCCAGAATACTTTCATAACATATCTTTATATTTTCTGAGTACATCATCATTTTCAACAAGGTTTACTTCATCTTCACTCTCCTCCCAGGACAATATAATCTCCTTTTTCTGTTTATCAGTAAGTGTATCCCAGGCACTAACACAATCTTTCTGAATCAATGATTTCATCTCATTATAATACTCAAGCAACAACTGCTCATTATCTATTTGATCAATGAGCTTATGTATATCCGATTTAAGAGTTGTTGTATTCATGTTTTTATTGTAAAAATAAGAAAATCTGCAGTAATAATCAATTCTCTTTCTAGCTTCTAAAAAACAAAGATAACCCCGAAAATTGAATAATTCCCGGGGTTAAATCAAATTATGTAATTAAATTTTACAACAAACTATAACTCACCGCCACACCCACAGTAACAACAGACGCCATTACCATAAGCTTGATTAGAATATTCAAGCTGGGTCCTGATGTATCTTTAAACGGATCACCTACTGTATCACCAATTACAGTAGCTTTATGGTTTTCTGAACCTTTACCACCAAGATTTCCTTCTTCCACATACTTTTTGGCATTATCCCATGCACCACCGGCATTGGCCATAAAAATGGCAAGAGCAAATCCGCTCGAGATGGTTCCGATAAGCAAACCTGTAATTCCTGCTACACCAAACACCAGTCCTACGATTACAGGTATAAGCAAAGCCACCAATGATGGAACCAGCATTTCTTTCTGAGCGCCTTTTGTAGAAATCTCTACGCATCTTGCATAATCCGGTTCAGCCTTGCCTTCCATTATACCAGCGATGGTTTTGAACTGACGTCGTACTTCATCCACCATTTTTTGGGCAGCACGACCCACAGCGTTCATAGTCATACCGCTAAACAGGAAAACAGCCATCACTCCCAGAAAGATACCTACGATAACTTTAGGATTCATCAGATGAATTTCAAAATGGTATACAAAATCAATGAAAGCTGCTTCGATGGCAGGTACACCATTAATAAGTGTTTCGGGCATATCCAGAAATTTAACATACATCATTCTTACTTCTTCGAAATAAGATGCCAGTAAAGCCAGTGCTGTAAGGGCAGCACTACCAATTGCAAATCCTTTACCGGTTGCTGCCGTAGTGTTTCCCAGGGCATCAAGTGCATCAGTACGTGAGCGAACATCTGCTCCCAACGCACACATCTCGGCGTTACCACCGGCATTATCAGCAATAGGACCATAGGCATCGGTGGCCAGAGTGATTCCCAGCGTTGAAAGCATTCCAACAGCGGCTATACCAATGCCATATAAACCAAAGTTAATATGCTCAGTTGCAAAAGAAAAAAGTTCCGGAGTGGCAAAACCATAAGCCAGTGTAATGGCAACTACGATGATTCCCAAAGGTACAGCAGCGGAAATTAAACCTGTTCCTACACCACTGATGATAACCGTTGCGGCACCGGTATTACTGGAAGCAGCAATTCTCTGAGTAGGTTTATATGCTGAAGCGGTGAAGTATTCGGTAGATTGCCCAATGCCGATACCGGCAAGCAATCCTATAACAATAGAACCCCAGATACCTATATAATTTGGCAGCTCCAGGAAATATAATATTGCAAAAGCAAAAATTACAATGAGTACTGCACTCACATTCACTCCAAAACCCAGTGAATGCAATAACTGTTTTTGCGTGGCTCCTTCTTTTGTTCTCACCATAAACACTCCTGCAATGGATAGCAATGTGCCAACTGCAGCAATGAGCATGGGTGCAATAACGGCACTAAACTGGAGCTCAGCATCAGCTCCGATGAAGGCTGCAGCTCCTAAAAGTGCAGTTGCCAGAATTGATGCAGCAAAAGACTCAAACAGGTCGGCACCCATACCTGCCACATCTCCTACATTATCTCCTACATTATCGGCAATGGTTGCTGGGTTTCTGGGGTCATCTTCAGGAATACCCGCTTCAACCTTACCCACAAGATCGGCACCGACATCAGCCGCTTTTGTATATATACCACCACCAACACGGGCAAAAAGAGCCTGTGTGGAAGCGCCCATACCAAATGTAAGCATTATAGCAGTGATAGTCATAAGTTTGTAACCGTCAGCAGTTTCCGGGATAAATTGATTAAGAATAGTAAACCAAAGGGAAATATCAACCAATACAAGGCCTACTACTACAAGTCCCATAACTGCACCACTACGGAAAGCCAGGCGCAAGCCCTGGTTCAGTGAGTTACGGCAAGCATTGGCTACACGGGCTGATGCGTATGTTGCGGCTTTCATCCCGAAGAAACCTGCAAGCCCTGAAAAGAAACCTCCTGAAATAAAAGCAAACGGCACCCATGGATTCTGTACTCCCAACCCGTAGGCCAAAATGCTGAATATTACTGTTATAATCAAAAAAACAACAATAACTATCTTATACTGTTGTCTTAAATATGCTGATGCTCCCTTGCGAACATGTTCAGCAATTTTTTTCATCATATCAGTGCCTTCATCATGTTTCATCATCTGCCGGAAAAATCCCCAGGCAAAGATCAATGCTAAAGCAGCACTAAATGGTACCAACCAGAAAATAAATGGCATGTTTTCCCTCCTTGTTAATTAAGTTAATACTGTGTTTTGTTTTGATTATTTAGGATGTGGGCAAATTTAAAAATTAATTCCAAGTATCAATTAAAAAGTTTATATATTATATCAAGTTATTATCAGATTAAAGAAAGACGTTGACTGATGCCCGGCAGAATAGAGAAAATCTATTAAGCTACTAATTGAAAAATGGTATCATTGTATAGAAAAGTCATAAAATACCTCTAAATTTGTAAAAACACAGCCAAACAGAAGACAAATATCAACATACGATAAAAGCAATTATTCCGGATGGAAAAAATTAAACTCGAAATATTAGGAATTTCTTATAGTCAGTCACAATCAGGTGCCTATGCATTGATTTTAGGAGAAAATGGTGAAAAAAGAAGATTGCCTATCATTATCGGAAGTTTTGAAGCACAAGCTATTGCCATTGAACTGGAAAAGATGAAACCTTCCAGACCCCTTACTCATGACCTTCTGAAGAATTTTGCCCAAACTTTTAATATCATTATCAAAGAAGTAATTATTTACAAATTTGCAGAAGGCATCTTTTATTCCAAACTTATTTGTTTTGATGGGATAAAAGAGGTAGAAATTGACTCACGTACTTCTGACGCAGTGGCTCTTGCAGTTAGATTTAAATGCCCAATTTATACCTATGAGAGCATATTAGGAGCAGCCGGAATTGTTTTACAGGATGATGAAAAAAGCCCCGAAGAAGAAACTTTTAAAAGTGAACCTGAAGTAGCCCCATCTGACTATGAAAGTTTGAGTATAAAAGAACTTGAAGACCTTCTCATGGCTGCAATTGACGAAGAAGCATATGAAAAGGCATCGAAAATAAGAGATGAAATAAACAAAAAAAGAACTTCTAAAAAATAGAAATTACTTGTCGTTACAATATTTTCTAAAAACTTAATTTCTTTTAAAAAAAATTAATAGGTTTGCAAGCATTATTTGCAAACCTTTTTTAATTAAAAAAAAGTTTTGATTTTTCCATTCAAATCAAAAAGATCACTATAATGAGAAAAAAGATTCTGTTCTTACCCTTACCCATACATTTATTATTACTTGCATTTGTTTTATTTTCTTCCTGCACTGCTGAATCGGAACAACCCGAAGCTGTAATTACACAAAACTGGGAACTTAAAACCATCACGGAAAAAGAAACACAAGAAACACTGGATGTATCTGATAATGAATTTCTAAGCATTATCAACCCTGATGAAAATGTATTTAATCTTTCCTTCCCTGCCTTAAATATAACATTCAGCGGATCATGGACATTTGAAAATGACACACTGATTCTGCTTCCCGAACTTGACGATTTAATTCTGGAAATTGACTCTATTGTATATGAAGCATCAAAAGGAGACCCTTTTGTAACCTTGTTCCACCAGGATGAACCCATTGCCCAAATCACAGGCGATATGTTAAAAGGAAAGGAACGACCCATGTTTTTTGTGGTTGAAGAACTTTCTGAAAATGAACTTATTCTTGCTGATAATAAATATGTCTACTACCTTGAATATCATCCTGTAGAAACCACAGCTTTTGCTTTTGGCATTACAAATATTCTCAGGGGATTATTTGGAATGCTTGTTTTAATAGCAATAGCATGGGTATTCAGCGCCAAGCGAAAGGCAGTTTCATGGAAAGTTGTGGGTATTGGTCTTGCTATTCAGGTGCTTATAGCTTTTGGAATTCTGCAGGTTCCGGCCATCCAGTATTTCTTTGAAATTGTTGGAAAAGTATTTGTCGGAATTCTTGATTTTACAAAAGCCGGCACCGAATTTCTGTTCGGTGGTTTTCTCGATACTGAAACCTATGGATATATTTTTGCTTTTCAGGTGCTCCCCACTATTATCTTTTTCTCAGCACTCACCAGTCTGCTGTTTTATTTAGGAATAATTCAAAAAATAGTATACGGTCTTGCCTGGCTTATGACCAAGGTCATGAAACTTTCAGGAGCAGAAAGTCTCTCGGTAGCCGGAAATATTTTCCTTGGACAAACCGAGTCACCCTTGATGATCAAAGCTTATTTGCCCAATATGACCAAATCAGAAATATTACTGGTAATGACCGGAGGTATGGCAACCCTGGCCGGTGGAGTTCTTGCGGCTTACATCGGTTTCCTGGGTGGTGACGACCCGGTGCAGAGGCTGATCTTTGCCAAGCACTTGCTGGCAGCATCAATTATGGCCGCTCCCGGAGCGGTAGTAATTACCAAAATATTGTATCCGCAAACCGAAGAGATTGATGAAACCATGGAAATCTCCAAAGACCGCATTGGAAGCAATGTTTTAGATGCTATTTCGAACGGAACCGGAGAAGGTCTTCGACTCGCAGCCAATGTTGCAGCCATGTTATTGGTTTTTATCGCCTTCATAGCAATGTTTAATTATATAGTTGGGTTTATTGGCGATATCACAAATCTGAATACCCGTATAGCAGAAATAACCAACGGCCAGTATGAGCAGTTATCACTTCAGTTTATACTTGGATATACCTTCGCTCCTATTATGTGGCTCATTGGTGTGAGTTTACCTGATATCACATTAGTAGGCCGGCTGCTTGGAGAAAAAATCATTATGACCGAATTTATCGGATATGTGAGTCTGGCTGAGCTTAAAGAAATGGATGCATTCGCCGATCCCAAATCCATAATTATGGCTACTTATCTGCTTTGCGGTTTTGCCAACTTTGCCAGTATAGGCATTCAGATTGGCGGTATTGGTTCTCTGGCACCTACACGCAGGATTTTACTATCGCAATTTGGCTTGCGCGCGCTGCTGGGCGGAACACTTGCCGGGTTAATGAGTGCCACTATAGTTGGAATGATATTGGGGTAAATAATCTGCCGGTAACTTTATTAATCAAGGCTTCAAAGCAGCATATTGATCATAACAATGCAATATTCTCTGATATACCAGGTACTCTTTGGTATTTACAATGTACTCATAACTCATATTACAAAAATCCAGAAAAATATAGTATTCCTGTTCACTTTCAATTCCTGTAAGTCTTTTTATTACATTCTGGTTAACCACCCTTGAAGCTCTTCGGGCCAATTCTGCTTCTTCGGTAATTTCCCTGAATTTGGCCATTTCACGACCTCTTCGGCTGAAACGATCATACAATGCCGTGATGGGACCTGGAATCACCAACCCAAATGCATCACCGGGGTCAGGTTGAAACTCTGCCGGAGGAAGTTGCAGATCCAAAGGGGGTTCAGGATCTTCAAAATTTAAAAAAGCATGCTTGAATTCGGCAAATGTAGCATAGGGGTAAACATCCACCGTGGGAAGTTGATACGTTTTATCTGTGAGCGGAACAACAACTCCTTTGTCGCTATTCATTATTTCAGTCGTTACTGCCAGCGTATCAGTGAAAAATCCTACAGCCTGAAACAAGATACTGTCACCCTTAGTGACCATGATTGAGAAAGATCCATCGGAACCGGAAGTAGTACCTCTAACGCGGTTTAAATTGATGATATGCACATTGGGTATAGCCGCCGTATCTCTCTCGTCAATCACGAATCCCGTCAGGAGTTTTGACTGTTGACCGGTTTGCGCATATAAAACTGATAACAATGCCTGTATGACAAAAATCACAAGGGTAAAGATTCGCAAATATTTGCTGATAAGGGCTGAGGAAATGCTCCGCATATAATATATTTGATAATGTATTTTCTACATGTAACAAGACAATGCTTTACGACACAAATAAGATACCAAAGACATTTAAAAAGTTACAGTTTTATGCATCTGAAGTTTTATAGGTCAAACTTAAAAATTTTACCTGTGGAAATATTTTTTTATCTGTTAATAAATCTCAAGAAAAAAAATAACACTTAAGACAAAAATACAAATCAATTAACCAAGGCTTAAGGCTTGCATTTAATGCCTTTATAACATAACTTTGAGCGGTTCAATTTCCGGGGTTTTATAAAAAGATGCAATATTATACTGGATATAAGGAACCCTGAATGATATGCAAATAAAAACCCGGGATCACAAGCTAAAAATCAAAATAAGAGAGTTTATTATGCAACAATATCTTCAGTTGATGAAGCATGTGCTTGATACCGGTGCAAAAAAAGAAGACCGCACCGGCACAGGCACTCTTAGTGTTTTTGGTTACCAGATGCGTTTTAATCTGTCAGAAGGTTTTCCCCTGGTCACCACCAAAAAGCTTCATTTAAAATCTATCATACATGAGCTTTTGTGGTTTCTTAAAGGAGATACCAACATCGGTTACCTGAAAGAGAATGGAGTAAGAATATGGGATGAATGGGCCGATGAGAATGGTGATCTTGGCCCCGTATATGGTGCCCAATGGCGCAGTTGGAATAGTGTTGACGGACCCATCGACCAGATAAGCCGGCTGATTGAGCAAATTAAAACCAATCCTGATTCACGGCGACACCTGGTTAGCGCCTGGAATGTAGGAGAAATCAACAAGATGGCTTTGCCGCCATGTCATATTCTCTTTCAGTTTTATGTGGCCAATGGAAAACTATCATGCCAGTTATACCAGCGAAGTGCTGATATTTTTCTTGGAGTTCCATTTAACATTGCTTCTTACGCTTTATTTACAATGATGATTGCCCGGGTATGCGACCTTGAACCCGGTGATTTTGTGCACACCTTTGGTGACGCCCATCTTTACTCAAATCACCTTGAACAGGCAAGACTTCAGTTAACCCGCAACCCCAGACCTCTACCGAAAATGATCATCAATCCTGAAGTAAAAAATATTTTTGATTTTACATACGAAGATTTCAAACTCGAGGGGTACGATCCACACCCTCATATAAAAGCAAAAGTGGCTGTTTAATAAAAACAACTATCTTTTAAAAAACAAAAAAACATGAAGTTAATACTCATAGCAGCTGTTGCCAATAATAATGTAATAGGCAGAGATAATAAACTCCTTTGGCATTTGCCTGCTGATCTGAAGCATTTTAAAAAACTCACTACAGGGCATACCCTTATCATGGGGCGAAAAACTTTTGAGAGTATCGGAAAACCTTTACCGGGTCGCAAAACAATAATTGTTACCCGGCAAAAGGATTATAAAGCCCAGGGGTGTGAAATCGTATCTGATATTAAAGAAGCCATTTGTAAAGTACGGGATGAGTCGGATGTGTTTGTTGCCGGTGGCGGAGAGATATACCGGCAGGTAATCGGGCTTCATTATGCCAGAAGAATCTTTCTCACACGCATATATGCTAATTTTGAAGGTGATAGTTTTTTCCCGGATATTGATCCGGAAAAATGGGAGCTAATTGACAGGGAAGAATTTGAGCCTGATGAAAAAAATCCTTACCCTTATGCCTTTTTAAGGTACAAAAGGAAAAAGTAGGTTTAGGTTTTTTGTTTTTGTTTACGGGCAGCGGGAAACAATACATTGTTCAGAATAAGTCTGTACCCTGGAGAACCGGGGAATAAATTAAGATCGGTTGGAGGATCTCCCACAAAATGCCGGTAATCTTCAGGATCATGCCCGCCAAAAAATGTAAACGTACCCTGCCCAAGGCTTCCGTGAATATATCTTACTTCTTCCTTTGCCCGTGTTTCTCCCAGTATAGTTACTGTAGGTTTAATAAGATGCCTTTTAAAAGCTGTGGTTTGACCCATAAATCCTTTAATCAGGTTTTCATGGTTTTGGGTTAGCATGGTTGGTACCGGATCCCATTTTGCTGAAAATTCAAACAATGAAAAGAAATCGGTACGCTGATCACGTCCGGTTTTGGGTACATCAATGTCTGATTTAGCATATTCATATGGGTTGGTTACAATCTGAAAATTATGAAAAGCAAATGTGCGCGAGAAATCCAGTTTTTCCTGGGCAGCCGGATCCATGGGTGTACCGTCAAATACTTCATGAACTATATCTACCCCTTCGGCAGCAAGAGTTATATCAAGACTTTCCGGTGCTGAGCACATGGCAAACATGTATCCGCCACCGGTAACAAATTGCTGTATACTTTTGGCAACAGCTAATTTAAGATCAGCAACACGATTAAACCCCAGCTTACGGGCAAGTTCTAAGGCAAGCTGTTCATCGCGTTTATACCAATCGGCATTACGATAGGCTGCCCAGAATTTGCCAAATTGTCCTGTAAAGTCTTCATGGTGAACATGCAGCCAGTCATAAAGGGGCAACACTCCGGAAAGCACTTCCTCGTCATATATAGGGTCATAAGGTATTTCAGCGTAAGTAAGGGCAAGTGTGACAGCATCATCCCACGGGAGGCTGTGTGGCGGTGTATACACTGCGATTTTAGGTACCTTATGCAATACAATTTGCTCCATATTCACATCAGGATGCAATATTTCATTTAAGATAGAATTTGCCTGTATATCAGCAATCACCTGGTAAGAAACACCCCTTACTGCCAGCTCCTGTTCAAACCTGCTGTGATGGGGAAACATGAAACTTCCCCCACGGTAATTTAACAACCAACTGACTTCTACGTCATAAGTAAGCACATAATAGGCAATACCATATGCTTTTAAATGATTGCTCTGAGAATTATCCATTGGGATCAGTATATGTGCTGACCGGGCAACAAAAATACTCAGTAGCAGAATAATCAGTGAAAGAAAAAGCTTTTTTATCGTATTCATAAAATAAATTTACTCAAAATATATAACACCGTAAATCTTTGGTAGTTTAAAAAAACAAAACTTTTCTGCCTTTATTACGCGCAGAAAAGTTTTTTATTTTGCTTTTTGGAAAAACGCCAACAGAATGAACACCTATTTTCAAATGCCCTTTTTTAGAAAAGTTATTCGTTTTTCACATCACACCCCGTATGCACGGGATTTCGAACCCAAAGGTTCTCAACATCAAAACGGTACATCATCATTTTCATCGTCGTCATTCATTCTGGAAGGAAGGGTAACCACATTTTGTGGCTGTGTATCGAATGCTGAGGAAGGACGCAGATCGCTACCAGTATCAAAATCAACAGATTCATAATCCATAAATTTCGCAAACTTATCAACGAACCTGAGGGGCACATCGTCCAATGCACCATTACGGTGTTTGGCTATAATAAATTCAGCCAAGCCTTCTGTTGAATTGCCTTGTTCATCTTCCATTATTTTATAATACTCAGGACGATAAATAAAGCAAACCATATCGGCATCCTGCTCAATTGCTCCCGACTCACGAAGGTCGGAAAGAATAGGTTTTTTTGACCCGCCACGGGTTTCCACAGCCCTGCTGAGCTGCGAGAGAGCAATAATGGGAATATTCAGTTCTTTGGCAAGGCTTTTCATAGATCGCGAGATATTGCTGATCTCCTGCTCACGGTTTCCACCTCTATCATTACCACCCGACATAAGTTGCAAATAGTCAACAATTACAAGTTGAATATCATGTTGAGCTTTTAATCGCCGGCATTTGGCACGAAGCTCAAAAATGGAAAGTGCCGGGGTATCATCAATATAAAGCGGGGCATCAGTGAGGTTGCTGAGTTTTGCATTAAGCTGCTCCCATTCGTATTGTTCAAGTTGTCCGCGTTTAAGCTTTTCTGATGCAAGCTCCGATTCACTGGCAATTAAGCGCATAACCAACTGTACCCCGACCATCTCAAGAGAAAAAACAGCAACGGGCTTTTTAAAATCAACCGCTATATTACGAGCCATTGTAAGTACAAAAGCAGTTTTACCCATACCGGGACGGGCAGCCAAAACAACAAGATCAGATTTTTGCCATCCGGCAGTAACACGATCAATAGCAGAAAAACCTGAAGGAACACCGCTGATATGACCTTCCTGATCACGCGAATTCTCTATCTGTTTTATTGCTTCTTTAACAAGAGAAGGCATATCGGCATAATTACGCCTAAGATTCGTTTCGCTTACGGCAAAAAGTTCTTTTTCTGCTTTATCCAGAATATCAAAAACATCGGTAGAATCTTCATAAGATTCTTTGATTATACTATCAGAAATCCGGATGAGTTCACGTTGAAGAAATTTCTGCAACACAATCCTGGCATGGAATTCAACATTTGCAGCTGATGCAATACGATTGGTAAGTTGAGAAATGTAATATGCTCCACCTACCGAATCAAGATCACCGTTCTTTTGAAGTTTTTGTGTTACGGTAAGAATATCTACCGGTTCGGAATCTGCAAACAGCTGATGGATTGCACTAAAAATTTTTTGATGGGCTTCTTTGTAGAAAACTTCTGGCTTTAAAATATCCACGACATTGGTAAGAGCATTTTGTTCAAGCATCATGGCACCTAATACGGCTTCTTCCAGGTCAATTGCCTGGGGTGGCACCCTGCCATGATCTGCCATTTGGGCCAAACCCGCAATAGATATTGTTTTAGCTGTTCTTCTGGTTTTATTACTTGTTTTCTTCTCCGTGTTTTCCATCTGACAAAAATAACCAATCCATTATTATGAATTTAGGAAAATCATGAATATAGTTTTCAACATACCTGTAGGCATGAATTATTAACGGTTTCTAAAAAAAAGAAAATGTAAGCGACTGGTTATGTTAGTATTACGGTTATCAGACTGATTTACAATTTATTGCTGTTCCTTTGATAAGAATCCTCTTAGTAGTTCAAATAACAGATTCAATATTTTCATCTTTCAGTTCTCCTGCAAAAGCATATTTGAGATATAAACGTGCTGTAGTTACCACATCTTTATTGCAATAAACTGCTATACGCTCAAGGTCGTGTTCATGCCAGTATACTCTGGCCACATCTGATCCCTGTATGTCATCTTTTGGTGTAGGAATACCAAATACTGCAGCCAGTAAGGCAAGTGAAGTATAGTTTTTATAATCACCAAACTTCCAAAGCTCCATTGTGTCAAGGTGGGTAACCTCCCAGGGCTTTTTACCCTGCAGGTTTATTACATCAGGCAGAGGAATACGATTAACCAGCATTCGTCTTGCAATATATGGAAAATCAAATTCCCGTGAATTATGACCACATAAATAGTTATCAGGTGCATTGAAACTCATGTTTAGCATATCTGAAAACTCTGTAAGCAATTGTGCTTCATTATCAGAATAAAAGGCTTTGCACCTGAATTTAAGATCATGGCCGTCTTCAAAAAAGAAACCGGCTGAAATACATACAATCTTACCAAACTCACTGTATATACCTGCCCTTTCATTGAAAAGTTCATCAGCTGTTTTGTTTTGATCACCCCTTACACGTTCAGCTTTTTTTGTCCATAGTTCTTTAAAAGCATCGGGTAACAATTCAAAATCATGAACCATAGGAACTGTTTCCACATCAAGAAACAGAATTTTCTTCAGATTAATGTTCTTAAGCATTGTAAAGCAGTTTTTTGATTTTAATCATTGTTACTAACAGTTACTTTAAATTCTGTTCTGCGATTTCTTGCCCGTCCTTCTTCAGTTTCATTTGTCGCAAGGGGTTTTGTGTCGGCATATCCTGTATAGGTAAGTCTTGATTTATCAATACCTTTATCAACCAGATAATTAAAAACACTTAAAGCTCTGTTTTCTGAAAGTGTTTTATTGTAACTAAAACTACCTGTGCTATCAGTATGTCCGCTTATTTCGATTTGTATGCCGGGATTCTGTTCCAGAAAAGCATAAAGCCGGTTGAGCTCAACAACAGATTCAGGCAGTAACCCGGCACTGTCAAACTGATAAAATACATTTCTCAAAACTACCGATTCACCTTCTCTGACGGGTTGAAGTGGAACATCATAAAGATGCGGATCAACCCCTGATCTTACATCCTCGAAAGAAAAATTTTCGGAAAAGAAAAGATAACCATCGCGCCATACATTAAGAGCCAGATTTCGCCGAACAGGAATGGGAATCAGAAACTCTCCGGTGACCTGATCAGAGTGGGATTGAACCAATATTTCTTCCGAAATAAGATCAACCAGTTCAAAATCAGCCTTAAGTCTTTTATTGGTAACCGCATCAAACACGTAACCTTTCATATAAGTTACAACCTGTGGTCGAGCTTCCTGATACAGTTCAAAGAAGTAAAGATCAGATTTTCCTTCTCCTCCTTGTTTCTCAGATGCAAAATAAGCTTCTTTACCCGATGCTCCAACCACAAGAGATATCTCATCCGTATGGGTATTGATAGGATAACCAAGATTAACCGGTTCAATCCACTTGCCATCTATTCCTTTCCGGGTGTAGAACAGGTCCATTCCGCCCATACCCGGATGTCCGTCAGATGCAAAAAATAACGTTTGATTGTCGGGATGTATAAAAGGCGACATTTCCCTGCCTGCTGTATTGATCACCGGCCCTAAATTTTCGGGTTCCGACCACTTCCCATCGTTTTTTCTAACACTTCTCCAGATGTCCATTCTACCATAATTACCACTTCGGTTACTCACAAAATATAATGTGCGCCCATCTGGTGAAATGGAAGGCTGCGAATCCCACGAAGACGTATTTACAGGTGCGCCAAGATTTACCGGTTGTGACCATTTATCTCTCTCCCTTCGTGCATAATAGATATCGCAACTTCCTGAACCATCAGGGCGGTTACAAGCTGTAAAATAGAGATGTATTCCATCGGCAGAAATACTTTGTGCCCCTTCATTAAACTGTGTGTTTATGGGTGGCCCCAGATTTTTGGCCGGAGACCACAGACCGTCTTTTCTTGTGGTTATATAGAAATCTTCGTGCTCGCGTCCCATGTGGATATAATTCATATCCTCGCGTGGCTTTTTACGTGTAAAAATAAGGGTTTGTTCATCAGCAGTAAGTGTGGGTGCATATTCGTCATGTTCGCTGTTTATAGCATCTCCAAGATTTTGTGGATCAAAAGGAACAGGATTTTCCTTCGCTTCAATTCCAAAATTGCTTCTGGATATTAATCTTTCAGCACGTTGACGGGCATTTTCCGTTATCGGGTCATAGGAAAGAAACACATCAAGTTTTTCTCTGGCTTTGGTATATTTACCTGTAGCAAGGGCAGATTCTGCAAATTGATAAAGTATACCTGGGTAAAAGTCCGGATCAATATTAATAGCTTGCTGATAGGCCTCCATAGCCTCTTCGTATCGCCCGACAGATTGAAACATTTCACCCATCACAATATACGCCTCGATAAATTCAGGATCATGCCTTACAGCAAGTTGAAAATTTTCTGTAGCTGATTCAATATCACGCATATTGTATTGATGCACAGCATCTTCAAATGCCTTTCGGGCCCTGTTATTGCTGGTAGTCAATTCCGGTTGTTGCCTTTGCGCATATAATATATCCATTGGCCAAACCAGCGTAAAAAGTAAAATTATCAATAAAAAATATATGCCCTTTAAAGATGCCATATTTGTAAATTTATAGAAGTAAGAACCTTTGATAGGTGAAAATTAGTATAGTATACCACCTAAATTTAATACAAACCTAAGAAATTTTCATGCTACAATAAGAAAAAAAAGAAGGAAAAGAATGTGAACATTGAAAATGCACATCAGGGAATATTCATAAATTTATGTGACTGCAAAGAAAACATCCACCTTGGATTCTTAAGAATATAATCCACAATGACCGGCAACATCTTTTTGTACCTGCTCCATTCAGGTTGCAGAAAGAGCATACATTTATCTTTTACAAAAGGAACATTTTTTTCAGCCCATAGAAAATCTGTTTCATCATAAACAATCACCTTAAGTTCATCTGCCAGCTGAAGCATATCTTTACGCGGACTTTGCTGCATTTTCGGAGAAACACATATCCAGTCGAAAGAGCCACTTAAAGGGTAAGTTCCTGAGGTTTCCAAAAATATAGTTATTTGGTTTTCTTTGAGTTTGTTACAGAGTAAATCAAGATTATACATAAGAGGCTCGCCACCGGTAATTACTACCGCTTTTGCAGGAAAAGATTTTGCCTGATCTATAATTTCTTCAATGGTTGTAAGAGTGTGCACTGAAGCATCCCATGCTTCTTTTACATCACACCAGTGGCATCCCACATCGCAACCTCCAATACGAATAAAAAAAGCTGCATTACCGGTATTGTATCCTTCGCCCTGTATGGAATAAAACATTTCCATTACAGGTAGAAGCAAACCCTTGTCAAGCTTTTGCTGCTGACTTTTAGAGATATTGGATAGTTTACAGTTTGTCAATTCAGGAATAAATTTCTTTCTTACGGGCTTTGAGTGTATTCATGAGCAATGATACAATGGTCATAGGACCTACACCTCCGGGAACCGGGGTAATATAAGAACATTTGGGAGAGACTTCATCAAATTTCACATCTCCTTTTAAACGAAATCCCGATTTTGTTTCTGATGATTCCACACGATGTATTCCCACATCAATTACAACAGCACCTTCTTTAACCATATCAGCAGTAATAAACTCAGGTTTTCCGATAGCTACAATGAGAATATCGGCTTTTGATGTGATTTCCTTTAAATTCTTCGTACGGCTATGGCAAACAGTAACAGTGGCATTACCCGGATCTGTTGTTCTTGACAATAGAATACTTACCGGACGTCCCACAATATTGCTACGTCCCAGTACAACACAGTTTTTACCTTTGGTTTCAATGCCTGAACGCTTAAGCAATTCTATTATTCCATTAGGAGTGGCCGAAATATATGCAGGCAGGCCAATGGTCATTCGACCTACATTAACCGGATGGAATCCATCCACATCTTTTTCAGGCTTTATGGCCTGAATTACTTTTCCCTCATCTATATGATCGGGAAGAGGCAGTTGAACTATAAACCCATCAATCTCAGGATCATTATTTAAAAATTCTACTGTTTCAAGCAATTCTCTCTCTTCAACATGACTTTCTAATTTGTAAGTAGATGAATCAAATCCTACTTCCTTACATGCTTTGCCCTTACCGGCCACATATGTTTCACTGGCCGGATCATTGCCAACGAGAATAGCAACCAGATGCGGAGGCCTCTCATCAGCATCTATCATTACCTTAACCTGTTCCGATATTTCCTTTTTTATTTCAGCGGCAATTTTTTTTCCATCAATAAGTTCCATAGTACTTGATTCTTTTACACTGTGTTTTGATAAGTTTTATTGAAAAAGATAGAAAAAACGCTATCTATTCATTCCGGGAGCACCTTTCATCATATTCATAAGCTTTTCTCCCCCACCCGACATCATTTTCATCATCTTACGTGTATCGCCAAACTGTTTTATAAGCCGGTTCACTTCCTGTATACTTGTTCCGCTTCCTTCAGCAATTCTTTTACGACGGCTGCCATTAAGAATGACAGGATTTGCTCTTTCTTCAGGTGTCATAGAATATATAATGGCTTCAATACCGGCAAAAGCATCATCCTCGAGATCAACATCCTTCATTGCTTTTCCCATACCAGGAATCATTCCCATGAGGTCCTTTACATTCCCCATTTTCTTTATTTGTTGAAGCTGCTTCAGGAAGTCATCAAAATTGAACTGGTTCTTGGCAATTTTCTTTTGCAGCTTGCGCGCTTCTTCCTCGTCAAACTGCTCCTGGGCCTTTTCAACCAGCGACACGATATCTCCCATTCCGAGTATCCTGTCGGCCATCCTTTTTGGATAAAAGACATCCAGTGCATCAATTTTTTCACCAATACCTACAAACTTAATGGGCTTTTCAACCACCGATCTGATGGTAAGAGCAGCACCCCCGCGGGTATCACCATCCAGCTTGGTAAGTACTACCCCGTCGAAATCAAGCCGATCATTGAAGGCTTTGGCAGTATTTACTGCATCCTGCCCTGTCATGGCATCAACAACAAAAAGGGTTTCCTGGGGGTTAAGGTTTCTTTTCAGCGATGCAATTTCATCCATCATCAGCTGATCAATTGCCAAACGACCTGCGGTATCAACAATAACGACATTGTGCCCCATCGTTTTTGCATGACTAACAGCCTTTTTTGCAATGCCCACAGGGTCTTTTGATCCTTCTTCCGTGAATACTTCCACCTGGATCTGCTCACCCAACACCTTGAGCTGATCAATAGCCGCAGGGCGGTAAACGTCACCTGCCACAAGCAATACCTTTTTGGTCTTTTTGTTTTTCAGATAATTGGCCAGTTTTGCAGAAAAAGTTGTTTTACCACTACCCTGCAAACCAGCAATGAGAATAATCGCCGGACTACCTTTCAGATCAATATCAACGCTGGTTTCTCCCATGAGTGCAGTTAACTCCTCATGAACTATTTTTACCATCAATTGCCCGGGTGAAACAGCAGTAAGAACATTTTGTCCCAGCGCTTTCTCCTTTATTGTTTCCGTAAAGTTTTTGGCAATTTTATAGCTAACGTCAGCATCGAGCAACGCCTTTCTAACATCTTTCAATGTTTCAGCAACGTTAATCTCGGTTATATGTCCCTGGCCTTTTAAGAGTTTAAAGGCCTTATCAAGTCTATCCGATAAATTATCAAACATTTTTTTGAACTTTTAAATTTTTTGCAAAATTACCATTTATTATGGTTTTGGCCAGCGAATTTTTAGACTTTACCATGGCATACAATGGTAAGAATTGTTAATAAAACGTTGAAAAATTACGTATAATTACCCCATTGACTATAGTTAAAATTTCATACATTTAGATCGATAAGCCAATAGAAAAAAACCCATACCGGTTTTTTTGTAACTTTGTACCGTCAAAAGATATAGCATGATTTTTGAACTGATGTATCTAGCGTAAATAAAAGATTATGTACTTGTATTTGACACGATATTTTTGACTGCATGAGCAATAAACTTAACGATATAAACGAAATACCCTGGCAGGTAAAACGATTCAATGAATTGTTCAGCCAGGAACAATCTATTTATTTTGATGTAGATGATTTTGAAGAAATCATTGATCATTTTGTTATTTCCGGAGATTATATTAAAGCTCTGCAAATTTCAAATTATGCGCTTAAGGTTCATCCCGGTTCTGTTCCATTGATGTTAAGAGGAGCCCAATTGCTTGCAAGCACCAATAAAGAAGAAAAAGCCCTTGATATCTTAAAAGATATTGAAGCCCTTGAACCCGATAACTCTGACGTTTTCCTTACAAAAGGTGCAATTTATTCCCAACTTCGGCACTACGAAAAAGCCATTGAAGAATACAACAAGGCGGTCAGCAATGCCGATGAGCCGGATTACATATACTGTAACATTGCTTTTGAGTATGAGAACATGGGTAATTTTGATAAAACCCTTGAATATCTTACCAAAGCTTTGGACCACAATCCTGAGAATGATCTTGCCATTTATGAAGCAGCTTATTGTTTCGACCTGCTTTCACTAACTGAAGAAAGCATCAACTTCTTTAGCAAACTTATTGACAGACACCCTTATTCGGTTGAGGCATGGTTCAACCTGGGTGTTTCTTATATAAATACCGAACTATATGAAAAGGCATGTGAATCTTTTGACTTCGCAATTGCCATAGAACCTGATCATGCACCTACATGGTTTCACCTCGGTTATGCCTTAAGTCTAAAGGAAAAGTTCACCGAGGCTATTGAAGCTTATAAAAGATCTCTCGAAAATGACGAAGGTGATGCCATGAAGTATTATTACATAGGAGAATGTTACGAGAAATCTGAAGATTATGTAAATGCCCGCATTTACTATAAAAAAGCTACAGGCCTGCAAGTTGACATTCCCGATGCATGGATAGGGATGGGTGTTTGTGAACATGAACTGGGTAACGCAAAAAAAGCTTTGGATTATCTTAACAGAGGAGCAGATCTTGACCCCGATAACACCGGCTATCTGTGCATAATTGCAGATATTCATATGGCTCAGGAAAACATTGAAGAAGGTGCCGCTTTTTTTCAAAAAGCAATTGAATCCAGCCCTGAAGAAGAAACTGTAAGGATAGATTATGCAGATGCAATGGCTGAAAAAAAAGAGCTGGAAGCATCAGTAAACATTATACAATCTGCACTTGATAAATTGCCCGACAATGCCCTTTTGTATTACAGGATGGCAGCATACCTTTTTCTGCTTGGAAAAAGCAAAGAAGCTTCTTACTTTTTTGAAGAAGCCTTAATGATGGATTTTGAAAAACACAATTCGGTTTTTGATCAGTTCCCCGAACTCAAAACAAATCCGGATATATTAATGCTGATTCATTTGTATGCAAAGTAATTCAAATTGGTTACTTTTACCCCGTTTTTTTACCTCAACCTACTCATTATTACTTAGTAAAAATTATTATTTGCTGAGCCGGATTTATATAACCAATATCAAATTGTAATGACAAACATAAAACATTTACCTGAAAGAGAAACCAAGCCGAGAAGCCAGGGTATTGCCATGATGATGGATAAGGGCCTGAGCTTGCGCGAAACAGAAGATCTGATCCAGGTAGCCGGCCATCTGATTGATTTTGCCAAACTGGGTTTTGGTACATCTATGGTTAGCCAAAACGTAAAGGAAAAGGTTCAGCTTTATCGCAATGCAGGAATTAAGGTGTATGTGGGAGGTACTTTTTTTGAAGCATGTTTTATTCGTAAACAGATAGATTTTTTCGAAAAATACATTGATGATCTTGATATGGATGCTGTGGAAATTTCTGATGGTAGTATGGTCATAGATCAAAAAGAAAAATGTAGATATATTGCACATTTTGCAAAAAACAGGACTGTTTTAAGTGAAGTGGGTGCAAAGGATGCAAGTGTTGTTGCCGATCACAGGCATTGGATCGAACAAATGGAAGAAGAGCTTGAGGCAGGCAGCAGCTATGTAATAGGAGAGGCACGTGAAAGTGGTACAGTGGGTATATATAACCATTCTGGCTCTGCTGATACCAGTCTTATTGAAGATATCATCAAATTGATCCCATCAGAAAAGATAATATGGGAAGCCCCGCTGAAAAATCAACAGGTTTGGTTTATTAAGCTTCTGGGCTACAATGTAAACCTGGGAAATATCGCCCCGGCAGATATGATTCCGCTGGAAACCCTTCGACTGGGACTAAGAGGAGATACTTTCTTTGATTTCCTGCCGCCGGAATTTCATAAATTCAAACTCAAATAGAAAGAAAGCCTGAGATCATTCTATGTAGTCAGATCCTAATTATTTCCGCTAATGACAGAAAGAAAAATAAGTGATTATGCTCGTCTTACAGCCAGGGGCCTGGGAATGGGAGCCGCAGATGTAATTCCCGGAGTATCAGGTGGAACAATTGCTTTTATTACAGGTATATATCAGGAGCTTATAAATAGTATTAAATCTGTTGACCGAACATTCTTTAAGGTACTTTTCAAAAAAGGTATACCTTCAGCCTGGAAACATATCAACGGAAATTTTCTTCTTGCAGTTTTCTCAGGAGTTTTAATCAGTATATTCTCTCTTGCAAGATTAATCTCCTGGCTTCTACTGATATATCCCAAAATGGTCTGGGCTTTTTTCTTCGGACTTATAATTGCATCTGCCCTTCATGTGGGGAAAAAAATTTATAACTGGAATGCAGTCACTGTTTTTATGCTTATTGCAGGTACAGCAATAGCACTTTATATTACCATTGCCACACCCGCCACGACCCCTGAAGCTTATTGGTTCATATTTCTGTCAGGAGCAATTGCTATTACTGCCATGATATTGCCAGGTATTTCAGGAAGTTTCATATTGCTGCTACTTGGTAAGTATGAGTTCATTCTTAATGCTGTTAAGGATTTTCAGGTAAATATCATCCTCATTTTTGGAATAGGATGCGTTGTTGGTATTATAAGCTTTTCGAATATCATTTCATGGTTTTTTAAAAAATTTCCCAATGGTACAATGGCATTATTAACAGGGTTTATGATTGGTTCGCTCAATAAACTTTGGCCGTGGAAAGAAATCACATCCTACCATGTAAACAGCATAGGTGAACAGGTTCCCTTAACTGAGAAAAGCATATCACCTTCTCAATTTGAAGCACTTACGGGAAACGATGCTATGTTACTGCAAATTATTATTTGTATGCTGGCAGGCTTCCTTTTGATTTTCATTTTTGATGTATTTGCTGCCCGCAAGGAAAAAACCGGTCAACATACATCATAAAATCATTTTTTGATTATGAAAAAAGTTTTCGGCCTTATAGGCTATCCTGTTTCGCATTCATGGTCGGCAAAATATTTCTCTGAGAAATTCAGTAAAGAAAATCTTAAAACCCATTATTATAAATTATATCCAATAAAAGACCTTTCTTTATTCCCCGAATTGATATCATCGCAGCCGGATCTGCATGGGTTGAATGTCACCATTCCACACAAGGAAAATATTATTCCCTTTTTACACGACCTTGATTCTTCAGCAGCAGATATTGGAGCTGTCAATACCATAAAGTTCATTCGCAGTGATAATACTGTATTTTTAAAGGGTTTTAATACAGATGTCATTGGTTTTGAAAGAAGTCTGGAACATTTTAAAATAAATGTACCTGAAAAAATACTTGTTCTCGGCACAGGTGGGGCAGCTAAAGCAGTTGAATGGGTATTAAAAAAGAAAAACTGTAAGATCACTTTTGTAACCCGTAATCCTGGAAAACCTGATCAAATCAGTTATGATGATATTAAGCGAGAATCTCTTAAAGATTATACTCTTATTATAAATACTACGCCCTTAGGCATGTATCCTGATACAGAAAACCTGTCTGATCTGCCTTATCATACTCTTACTCAAAATCATGTACTATACGACCTGATATATAATCCTGAAGAAACACAATTTATGCAGCAAGGGAAAAAAAGGGGATGTAAAACTGTGAATGGTTTGTATATGCTACAACAGCAAGCAGAATCAGCTTGGAACATTTGGATCGGTGAATAAATCTGACAACAAGCGTACAGTCCTATCTCTTTGAGGAAAGCTTATTCTTGTATCTCCAGATAAATATCAATAACGATGTAAAAAAGATACCCATAGCTATGCCCGGATAGGGATTTATACTTTCAATAGGATTGTACCAGAGTCTGTATAATCCGTAAATAAGTGAAAAGCATCCTATAAAAACCAGTGTGATAAATAAAAGAAAATCAAAATACTTTTCAAACTTTTCGTATTCAGTTTTTGATTCAGAATTTGCATTATAACGATATTTTTGACCACTGCGTTTTCTGTAATATACATTACCGGGGCTGTAATACACTCTGATTGAAGGCACCTTATTGTTCAATCTCATATCGTAGGTCCTGCGCTTTTCAGCATTTGAAAGCACATGGTATGCTTCATTGATTTTCTTAAAATCTTCATGAGCTTTTTTATCAGGATTAAGATCAGGATGAAGAGATTTTGCCTTATCACGAAAAGCACGACGCACTTCAAAATTATGCGCATCGTGGGGTATTCCTAATATTTTATAATAATCTGTCAAAGCAGGTATTTTTTATCAGGATAATTCATTAAAAACAAATAGAAACGTTTTAATGTTGATTAAAATTAATTATAAAAGAAAATTTATCCAAATTAAATAACAAACCCTGTTTATATAAGAGAAACTTCAACACTCAGAAATTATTATTTCAAACTGTTTTAAGGTGAAACTTGGCAATGGAAAAAAACCCAAAAATATTTGTCAAAAAGAAAAATAATACCGTACTTTGCACTCCTTAAAAAAACAGATAGAAATTTATTATTCAACTCATAAATATTTCAGAAGATGTCACGAGTTTGTCAGATAACAGGAAAGAGACCCATTACCGGTCATCGTGTATCACACTCCAATATAAAAACAAGAAGAAGATTTCTTCCCAATCTTCAGGATAAAAGATTTTATCATCCTGATGAAGATCGTTGGATAACTTTGAAAGTTTCAGCCAAAGCAATCCGCATTATCAACAAGATTGGTTTTAGTAAAGCATTAAAAGAAGCACGAGAAAAAGGTTACTATACCGGTTAATCATTACTTCGTGAACAATATATCTAAGCTGCCTGCAATTTTTACAGGCAGCTTTTTTTATAATTGGCAAACAATGACTTTCTGGTAACGTTTCTTAAATAAGCTATAATTTTACCGGATGCAACGGTTTATTAAGTTTTATTTTTTATTTTTAAACTTTACGTTTAAAATATCAATTTACAGATCATGCTGAAATACTCTTATTCAATAATATTATCTATTGCATTGATGATTTTTGTTTCTGGTGCTCTTACAGGTAAGCAGGAAGAGAGTCAGCCAAGAAGGGTTATACAGTTCAGTGGATTGGTAATTACCGGCGATAGTTTAAGTCCTGTTCCCTTCACCAATATTTGGGTGAAAAATACACGGCGTGGCACTATTACAGACTACCAGGGCTTTTTTTCGATTGCTGTCCGCGAAAAGGATACACTTCGTTTTTCTGCTGTGGGGTTTAAAGATATCAACTACATTATACCCGATACACTTTCATCAAACCGATACTCAGCCATTCAGTTAATGACTCAGGATACCATTAATTTGCCTGAAACCGTTATCTATCCCTGGCCAACCCGTGAACAATTCAGGTACGCATTCCTTAATACGGAAATTCCTGATGATGATAATGACCGGGCATTGCGCAACCTTGAAAGAGCAGAAATGCGCGAACGTATGGAAAACATGCCGCTTGACGGTTATTCAAATTTCCGTTACATGAATCAGCAGCACGCTCAAAAACTTTATTATGCCGGTCAACAACCCCCATTGCGTATATTTGACCCTTTTGCATGGGGGCAATTCATAAAAGCATGGCGTGAAGGTCGGTTCAAGAGGAAAGATTAAAAGAAACCTATCTTAATTAATGCAATATCTTCAGATTTTTTCAGTTAATATAGCAATTGAAAAGTTTTACTTTTCCTTCTGCTAATCCGGCATTATCATTCAATTTTGCTAATTTTGTCGCTTCATAAAAAGAGAATATTCTTAATTAATTATTTGGTGAAACTAAAAATCTTAATCTGCATTATTACTTCTCTCCTGTTATCATCAGGAATAATTGCCCAGCAATCAACACTGGAAGGAATAATTACTGATGAGAACAACAATCCTCTTGATTTAGTGAGCATTGCCATTGAAGGAACATCCAAAGGTACAAGTACAAATTCAAACGGTTTTTACAGGTTGCAGGCCGATTTTTCGCAGTCACACAAAATAATTGTTTCTTATCTGGGGTATAAATTATCGGAACATGAAATAAAACTGGCCCCTGGAGAAGTAAAAAGACTTGATGTTCAACTTGAACCTCTTGCAACTCTTTTGCCCGACATTGAAGTTCGGGAAACACAGGTAATTACAAGTCAGTACATAAAGATTGATCCGCAACTTTCTGCAATTATTCCTGGACCTGGAAATGGGGTGGAATCACTTCTTAAAACAATGCCGGGAGTTGCCTCCACAACAGAACTTTCTTCACAATATTCTGTTCGTGGCGGAAATTTTGACGAGAATCTCGTTTATGTAAACGGAATAGAAATTTACCGACCGTTTTTGGTAAGATCCGGACAGCAGGAAGGACTTAGTTTTATAAACTCCGATCTGGTATCATCCATAACCTTTTCATCAGGAGGTTTTGATGCAAAATATGGAGATAAAATGGCATCGGTACTCGACATTACTTACAAAACACCCACCGAGTTTGCAGGCTCGTTTTCCATCAGCCTGCTTGAAGGGTCACTTCATCTTGAAGATGCGAAGTTAAATAACAAACTGAAATATTTATTTGGCCTACGACACAAATCAAATCAGTATCTTTTGGGAACTTTGGATACCCAGGGAGATTACAAACCAGAGTTTACTGATATACAAGGATTTATAAGTTACGAATTTAATCCGGAATGGGAATTGAACTTCCTTGGAAACTTTTCGAGGAATCAGTATTTATTTACACCTGATGTGCAACGCACACGATTCGGTACCGTAACAGAAGTAAGACAATTCACTGTTTTTTTTGACGGACAGGAAACCGATCGCTTTCTAACTGCATTGGGCGCATTATCTTTAAATTATAATCCTAATCCCAGCATAAAACTGCAAATGATTTCATCAGTATTTCAGTCCGATGAAACTGAAAACTTTGATATTCGTGGCAGGTACCTGCTTGAAAAAGTTGAAACTGATTTTGGTTCTGATGATTTTGGTCAGGCTACAGGTACCCCGCTTGGAGTAGGGTCATTTCATAATCATGCCAGAAATTATCTTAACGCTATTGTTTATAATATCGAACATAAAGGAGAAATAAAGGATGAAACTAACACCTTAAAATGGGGGTTGAAATACCAGTATGAAGATATTCTTGATCGTTTGAGTGAATGGTCAATGGTTGATTCGGCAGGCTTTTCCATACCACAACAACCATACAATCTTCTTTTGTTACAAGATACCATTAGTGCACGTATTTCTCTTAATTCAAACCGTTTTTCAGCTTATATTCAAAATTCATTAGAATTCCAGAGACCTGAAGGACGATATATTGTAACAGGAGGCATAAGAACCCAATACTGGAGTTATAATCAGCAATGGTTATTCTCGCCCCGGGCTACTATTTTATATAAACCGGTATGGGCTCCAAGAATGGTTTTCAGAATTTCAGGTGGCCTGTATCAGCAACCGGCTTTCTACCGTGAGCTGCGTGATTTCCAGGGACAGTTAAATGAAAATATAAAAGCACAGGAAAGTACCCAGTTTGTTTTGGGTGCCGAATATAATCTCACTTTATGGGACAGACCCTTTAAATATACCACTGAAGTTTATTATAAGAATTTCAGTAATTTGATTCCCTATGAACTGGATAATGTAAGAATAAGGTACTATGCCAATAATACTGCTTCAGGCTACGGAACAGGATTAGATATGAAAATAAATGGTGAGTTTGTTCCCGGCATTGAATCCTGGGCCAGTTTATCAATAATGAAAACTGAAGAAAAGATTGACGATGCCTTTTTTACTGATGCCGATGGAAATTTAGTTCCTTTAGGATACATTCCCAGACCTACTGACCAGCGCTTTAGTTTCAGCCTGTTCTTTCAGGATTTTTTGCCAAAAAATCCCAGCTATAAAGTAAGTCTTGCTTTGGTTTATGGGAGTGGATTACCATTATCACCCCCGGCAGAGCAAAAAACCAGAAGTATCACAACTATGCCTCCTTACAGAAGGGTTGATATAGGTTTTTCAAAAGAATTGATCGGAACAGGCAGTAAGTTTGGTGAAAATAGTTTCTTCCGCAATATTAAATCAATGTGGCTCACAGCTGAAGTATTTAATCTGCTCGAAATAAATAACACCATTAGTTATCTTTGGATAAAGGATATTTCCAATGATATGTATGCAATTCCTAATTATCTTACATCCCGTCTTATTAATATTAAACTCATTACCCAGTTCTGATTTCTGTCGTTTTGTCACCTTTTGTCACAAATGGGATAATAAACAGGAAATGTGTCAGTATAGCAATACAGAACTCCCAATCTCATAATAATAAACTGTTTTACAGTAACTTAAAAATCACAGAAAGCCTTTTTATTTTTAGCTTTCTGGTAAATAATGGTGTCATAATAACTTATGGCTTCAATAAAAAAGCATTGGCACAATCATTGAAAAGTCTTTGAGCAAATCAGAAAGTATTTCGCACACAAATCATAAAACAAAAAATAACAATGGGTAAAATTATTGGAATAGATTTAGGAACAACAAATTCTTGTGTTGCTGTAATGGAAGGTAACGAACCTGTCGTAATCCCTAACAGCGAAGGGAGAAGGACGACACCCTCTATTGTAGCATTTACAGAAAACGGAGAAAGAAAAGTTGGTGACCCTGCAAAAAGACAGGCAATTATAAATCCACAAAAAACCGTTTCATCAATAAAACGATTCATGGGTGAGACCTTTGAGTCAACTGCCAATGACAGAAAACGCGTATCTTATGAAGTGGTAAAAGGAGATAATTCCACGCCCAGGGTAAAAATTGATGACAGAAAGTATACTCCACAGGAGATTTCTGCAATGGTTCTTCAAAAAATGAAGAAAACAGCGGAAGATTATCTTGGACAGGAAGTTACTGAAGCCGTTATCACAGTTCCGGCATATTTTAACGACTCTCAAAGACAGGCTACCAAAGAAGCAGGAGAAGTATCAGGACTGAAAGTAAGAAGAATTATTAATGAACCTACAGCCGCTTCACTTGCCTATGGCCTTGATAAGAAGAACAAAGATGTTAAAATTGCTGTATTCGACCTGGGTGGTGGTACTTTCGACAT
The DNA here is from genome assembly GCA_046261715.1 of Bacteroidales bacterium. Taxonomy (GTDB): domain Bacteria; phylum Bacteroidota; class Bacteroidia; order Bacteroidales; family UBA7960; genus SKVR01. Next base: position 4,444 of record JBHEOF010000024.1, on the reverse strand, counting down.
CTCTATCCTTGAATTGGGAGATGGAGTTTTTGAAGTTAAGTCAACACACGGTGATACTCACCTGGGTGGTGATGACTTTGACAATGTTATTATTGACTGGCTGGCAGAAGAATTCATCAAAGATGAAAATATTGATCTTCGCAAAGATCCAATGGCCATGCAACGCCTGAAAGAAGCAGCTGAAAAAGCAAAAATTGAATTATCAAGTTCAACTTCAACTGAAATCAACCTGCCCTACATCATGCCGGTTGATGGCATCCCTAAGCACCTGGTACGCACTCTTTCAAGAAGTAAATTTGAACAGTTAGCTGACAAATTGATCCAGGCAACACTTGAGCCTTGTAAAAAAGCTCTTAAAGATGCCAGCCTGACCCCTGCAGATATTGATGAAGTAATTCTTGTGGGTGGATCAACACGTATTCCTGCTATACAGGAAGTAGTTGAGAAGTTTTTCCAGAAAAAACCTTCAAAAGGTGTTAACCCCGATGAAGTAGTTGCAATTGGTGCTGCTATTCAAGGTGCTGTATTAAGCGGTGAGATTAAGGATGTATTGCTTCTTGACGTTACTCCGTTATCATTGGGTATTGAAACCTTGGGTGGCGTTATGACAAAACTTATTGAAGCAAATACAACAATACCTACCAAGAAAACGGAAACTTTCTCAACCGCAGCAGATAATCAAACGTCTGTAGAAATTCATATTCTCCAGGGTGAACGACCAATGGCAAAAGACAACAGGACCATAGGAAGATTTCACCTCGACGGAATTCCGACTTCTCCAAGGGGTGTTCCACAAATTGAAGTGATGTTTGATATTGATGCTAACGGAATCCTTAATGTATCAGCGAAAGATAAAGCAACTGGAAAATCACAAAATATAAGAATAGAAGCTTCCAGTGGTTTGAGTGAAGATGAAATCCAAAGAATGAAGAAAGAAGCTGATGAAAACGCTGAAAAGGATAAGAAAGTCAAGGAAGAAACAGAGAAAGTCAATGCCGCCGATAGTTTGATTTTCCAAACTGAAAAGCAGCTTAAAGAATTCGGTGATAAAATACCTGCCGAGAAAAAACAACCTATTGAGCAGGCACTTGAAGAACTGAAAAACGCTCACAAAAGTAAGGATCTTGCAGCCATAGATGCAGCCATGAATACTCTAAACGAATCATGGCAGGCAGCCAGTGCAGAAATGTATAATGCTACTCAAGGCCAGCAGGATGCGGAACAACAAGCCGGTGATACCGATCAACAGGAAAGTAAAGATAAAGGTAAAGACGATGGAGAAGTTACAGATGTAGATTTTGAAGAAGTGAAGTAATTTTTGATCTGCTCAAAAATAAAAAAGGCGAACATTAAATATGAATGTTCGCCTTTTTTTATTCTAAAAATTTATCATGAAATTAGTTTTTTCGCTACACTTAAAGCTTTTTCGTAATCTGGCTGATCAGCAATCTCCTTCACAATTTCTACGTATTTTACCATATCATACTGATCAATAATTACAACACCGCGCGCCAGTATTCTGTGTTCTTCAATTAAAAATCCATATTTGATACCAAAATCTGTTTCCTTGTGATCAGAAACCGCGATAATCTTATCAATGCCTTCAACTGCACAAAATCTTTTAAGAGCCGGAGGCAAATCACAGGAAATAGTAATGATCTGTACATCTGATAATTTGGATGCTTCAAGATTAAAGCGGCGCATTTGCTCTGCACATACATCGGTATCAACAGAAGATACGGAAGAAATAATTCGCACTTTTCCTTGAAAATCACTTAATTTGACCGGTTTAAGATCCTGTCCTGTGGCAATAAAATTTTTTGCATGGCTGCCGGTTTTTATAATTTTCCCCAACAATGTAACAGGATTGCCATCCATTGTTACAACATTTGAATTTCGCTTCATAATCCAAGGTTTTTAATATCTCAATAAATATCAAATTTATTTAAATATAATTACAAATACAACATTTTTATGCTTAATAGGTATATTTTGCGTACGAATTATATTTATATTAGATTAACCACAATTTTATAATAATGTTAACCTATAACAAGATGTACATTAGAATGTTTAAAAACCTTAAATGAAAATCACAGATTGATACTAAAAAAAAATGCTTACAGAAACTTATTGTACCCATAAGCAGAATAAAAAGATTAGAAAGTAAAAAATCAGTTTTTATTTTTTACGGTCAAAAAAGGGGTTCTTTGATGAAGCACTCAGCGGAATACCCCAAATGATTTTTACAGAACTGCTGAATATTTCGAGGTTTAAAGCTGCAATTCCTGCAGTATGCATAATCCGGTTATCAACTCTGCAATCAGCGGCAAGAGCAACAGCAGATCCCACAGCAATACCCAAATCACCAATATTATAAACACAGGGTACCAACGGATACTTTTCTTTTGTAGCACAATCGGCAAAACCGCATAAACTGCAAACCTTCAAGCCAAGAGTTTTTATACGAGAGCCGATTAGAACAATTGCATCAGCACTTGTCAGAATATTATCTGCATCGCGGATAAAAATATCATACTCTTTCTGTTCTCCAATTCTTCTCATTTCCATTGCGAGGAGTCGAATATCGTTTTCGGTAAGAATAGCCATTTCAAGGTTATCAGCTCCCTTGCCTTTTGGAGCCGTTCGTGCTGCAATAAGCATTTTTTTTGCCACATCAACTACACTTTTCTGCCTTTCATTCATTTCGGAATATATTGCCATAATTGCGATTTTAAAATTTTCCTAAATTACTAAAAAGCCCGGTTAGTAAAAATCTAACCGGGCTTTTTTTGCTTATTTAAAATGAATTTACTTATCTGTAAATTTTGCAAGACTTTCAATATATCTCAAGGGCACAACATTCTCATCAGTGTAATTCTCATATTTTCCTATTACAACTTCTACCAGATTTTGATTATCATTATCTGGATTATTTCTATTGTAAAGATCAGAACGATGTAACAACATGATTACATCTGAAAGTTCTGTAAGGTACGCTGGCAAATCCTTCATTTCAGGCCTTTTAGATATGCTTTGGCTGTATGATCCGGGTATTTGAGAAAACAATACAATGGGAATATTTAACTCCTTTGCAATATCCTTAATAATTTGAACAATTTTACTGAGTTGTTCTTTCCGATTGTCATTATCGGTAATAGATGTGGAAAGTAATTCAAGATAATCAATAATTATCAGATCAACATTATGCATATTTTTCAGTTGCCTTGTCTTTTGCTGCAACTCATATGCAGAAAGGTTGGGAGTATCATCAAGGAACATATTAGCTCTTGCGATATGACTCACCAGTGTAAACATATGATCTTTTTCGCTGGCTTTTAGTTTGCCATTAATGAGCTTATCAAGCGACATGCCTGTTTCGCTTTCAATAAGACGGTTTGTAATCTTTGTGCTTGATCTTTCTGGAGAGAAAATGGCCACGGAATGATTATTCTTTATGGCTACATTATTGGCAATTGATAGCATTAGAGCAGTTTTACCCATTCCTGGTTTTACTGCGATGGTGGTGAGTTGTCCTTTTTTGAATCCGGAGATAACCTGATCTATATCTCTGAAACCTGACGACAAACCATTTGATATTTGATTTTCGCCAAAATTTTGTTGAAGTGCCTGGTTTACCTTTTGTCTGAGACTGGCAAACTCAAACACTTCTGACCGCTCTGTGATTTCTAAAGTGTTTTCGTCCATAGCTTGGGGTTTTAAAAAAGAAAATCTGTTTGTTCAAATTTAACAAAAAAACAGTTTCATATTACGATTTCAGGAGGAGGGTTCACTTTTTTTATGATAACAGAATATTATCTTAAAAAAAACCAATATTACTTTTATAAAACGATAAAATCAGGCTAGATAGTATATAATTTGGTTGGAAAAATGACTTCATATTCCTGCATTGCATACTTTATAATACAAAGTATTTCAGATAAAAACGACCTATTCAATAGAAATG
>JBHEOF010000024.1:0-357 GCA_046261715.1 Bacteroidales bacterium | reverse complement strand
TAAATCCTGAATTAAAGATTTCCAATCATCATAAAGCTCATCATCTTCATCGTAGGAATACCAATGCAATTTTACGTTCTTGTTCAATTTATGGTGTTCATTAAAAAGTTCAAGAACCTTATATATATATTTAGAAGAGCTTGTATTATAATAATTAACTCTGAATTTAATAACTACCGGTTCATTTACTTCACCTGACAAAAACTCTTTAACCCATTCAATAATAGGCTCATAAAACTCCAACGCATTGGGTGGAAAAGAATTGCCTGAAATCTCAAACACATTCTTTGCCGGGTCGAAATGTATTCCGAACGTGCCTTTTGTAGGAGATATAATCAACTTTTTTTGCATGAATGT
>JBHEOF010000239.1:0-640 GCA_046261715.1 Bacteroidales bacterium | reverse complement strand
TGCTCACCGTAACGTTACCGGTATTTTCTACCACGATAGTATAATCAATCACATCACCCACGGCATTGTAAGTTGCAGGGTTAGCGGTTTTGGTAACGGTAATATCCGGTCCAATTACGGCAGTAACTGTTGCACTATCACTGTCAGAGACCGGATCCCCGTTGGTATCTTCACCTGCAGCTGTAGCAGTATTGGTTACGGAGCCATTATCCAGGTCGGCCTGGGTTATCACGTAGGACTCGTTGAAAGTTTGGCTGGCACTGGGGGCCAGGGATGCGATGGTTGTGCTGAGCCCTGTCAGCGGGTCTTCCACTGTAATATTGGTCACGGTTACGTTACCGGTATTTTCTACAATGATGGTGTAATCAATTACATCTCCCACAGCAGAGTAGGTTGCAGGATTAGCCGTTTTGGTCACGGTAATATCCGGACCAATCACGGCTGTTACAGTAGCATTATCACTGCCAGAGACCGGATCGCCATTGGTATCTTCGCCTGATGCACTTGCAGTATTGGTTACTGAGCCGTTATCCAAATCCGCCTGGGTAATGGTATAGGACTCGTTGTAGGTCTGACTGGCACCGGGGGCGAGAGAAGCGATGGTGGAGCTGAGCCCTGTAAGCGGGTCTTCCACTGTAAT
>JBHEOF010000238.1:0-644 GCA_046261715.1 Bacteroidales bacterium | reverse complement strand
GTTCAACAGTGCTGCGTCCTGCCCTCATACTGATAGTTCCTGAATGGGCGAAGGGCACATTATCGCGCATCATCCATGTAATAGGATCTCCACTGCTGTAATAGTCATCATTGGTATTTTCATACCCCCAGCCAAGTTTGGGATCTACCAAAGCATTTCCACCATCCATATGCACCATCTCAAAGTCATTGAAATATTCATGTCCGGCAGTGAGATCAACGGTAGTATTTCTCATCATGACCGTCTTTGCATCGTTATCCGGATCAGCGTCTCCATCCAAAATGACTTCAGCGGTGATGGTATAGATGGTGTTGAGCTGTGAAAGATCAATTTCAATAGAGAGTATATACGTTAGTATTGTTTTGCTCGTCAGTAACAGAAAGTTCCAGTGTAGTATTTTCCAACGGCAAGGTTCCCCTGTTTTTATAAACTACCGTTACAGGAGTTTCTGTTGTAAAAGAGTTGCAACCATATATTTCCTGAACAACAGCCCTGACAGCAGCATCTTTCTCCGGCACTTTTTCAATGGTAACATCATCCACAAAAAACTGCAAGGCATTGGACATGGTAGAACCCACATAAAATCCCATATGAAATATTCCTGTGGAGGGTGCCTGCACAATAAACTCCTCTTCCACGTAGTC
>JBHEOF010000237.1:0-656 GCA_046261715.1 Bacteroidales bacterium | reverse complement strand
TCTGATATACATGGCAAAGATGAAGAGTTTATTCATAAACTCACTCAGGTTGCCCTTGCAAATCTGGAGAATGAACATTTCAGGGGTAAGGAACTTGCTTGTGCAGCCGGAATAAACTATTACACGCTTAATCGCAGACTGCATAGTGCTTGTAATAAAACTCCCAATCAGTTTATTCGTGAAATCCGGCTTGAAAAAGCCATGGAATTTTTGTTGAGCGAAGAAGGTAACATTTATAGGGTAGGATTTTACAGTCCCGCCTATTTTAACAAGTGCTTTCATGAGTTTTATGGTTTTACTCCCGGGGAATCAAGAATAAAATATCACCAGAAGGGAAACAATAACGGAGACAACACCAAAACAAACCAATGGCAAAAATTGCGAAAAAATCCATTTGTGATAATCAGTTTCCTTTCTTTCATTTTTCTGATCCTGATTTTTATCTTTCTGAATAAACGAAATAAAGCATTTCTCTTTTCTACTGATAATACTTTGCAAACAAGCTCCATTGCAGTACTTCCCATTAACAATTTTACAGGAGATCCGGGCCTGGAATATTTTTCATCCGGGGTACATGATGCCATTATCGCAGAATTGGGCAGATTAGACTATCTGGTGGTTAAATCCAGAACATCCACCATGCAATACCAGAATGG
>JBHEOF010000236.1:0-663 GCA_046261715.1 Bacteroidales bacterium | reverse complement strand
ATATATATCTGTCGACTGCCGCTGTATTCAGCCGAAAAAGCAATCCATTTGCCATCGGGTGAAATTTTAGGAAACAACTCAAGACCTTTGTGGGAAGTAAGCCTTTTGGCATCTCCACCATTGGCATTCACAGTCCAGATATCTCCGGCATAGACGAATGCAATCAAATTTCCGTTGATATCAGGGAAACGCATCAAACGCGCATCTTCATGAGCCGATACCATCAACGGTAAAACCATACACAAAAGCATGGCTTTCAATGTAAATATCAATTTTCGCATAACAATACTTGATTTAAGGGATTTAGGAATAAAATACCTTCAGGCTTGCCTTTCCAAACTTACAACAAACCTTAAAAGCGGCTCAAAAATACGAAAATCAACCCACTAAGGTGTTTGTAATCGTTTTTTTTGAAAAGATTACCTTACAGAGTTTTCAACAATTGTTGAAAACAGTTGTTGAAACAAAGTGAATAAAAACGGGTTAAAAAGCTTGACTTACAAGGTTTTATTGGCGTATATTTGTTTCAGCAGGTGAGCGATAAAAGGCTGCTCCCAAAACAAGGAAAAGGATAGGGTTTCTTAGTTGAACCAATATCCGGATCGTACAAATCGAAAGATTTGCTTGTTGAAAGGAGCCAAAGTCCGCGCTCTCTGACGATAC
>JBHEOF010000235.1:0-675 GCA_046261715.1 Bacteroidales bacterium | reverse complement strand
TTCCTGATAACAATCATTGGGCTTTTCTTTTCTTTTTTGTATTCAACTAACCTCCGATAAGTTTCTTCAAGACCTTTGACTATCCTGTCCCGTTCTTCCTTTAATTGCTCTTTAGTTCCCATAGTATTTCTTTTTTAATTTATTCCATTGTTCAACATTGCTAATGGTTTCTTCATTTAAGGCTCCTTCTGCTATAATCTCATAATTGTCACCTGAATTATTTACAAATAGCCAGTTGTCTACCTTAGCAAGAAAAAGGTTAAAAAAATTCTGCAAGCCACTTTTGTATCTTCTTCTAATAACATCTTCGGGAATATGATGCCCGCCTTCCTTTACTCGTGTCTCAACTCTTGAAATAGCAAGGCTGAAAGAGTAGTTTCAAAGGCAAAACTTTCTCCTGATTCCAAAAGTTTTTTTATCCTTTTCAGCATCAACCTGCCTGCTTCAATTCCGGCTTTTTCTGGTTGAAAAGGAGAAATCCCTTTAGCAATTTTATCTGTTTATAATTTGATTAATGCGGTCAGATGGAGCTCGCCAACAATAACCGTAGTGTATGTTTTACCTGGGTGCGAAATTATAATCATCCACATGCGTGTCAATAGATATTGTCAAGGCTCGGTTCATCTGCATTGACAAATTCTTTACAGTCTAAAATCTCAGGTAAAATTGTATAAG
>JBHEOF010000234.1:0-680 GCA_046261715.1 Bacteroidales bacterium | reverse complement strand
AACAAAAGCTGCTTATGCAAAGGGCTCACAAATGGCTCAATATAACACCCCAAATCGTTTTTTTTCGGCTAAAACGAAAAAAGGCGAAATACCTGTTGTATTTCGCCTTTTTGTTGACCGACCAGGATTCGAACCTGGACAGACAGCTCCAAAAACTGTAGTGCTACCGTTACACCATCGGTCATTGATTTGTAATGGGACTGCAAAAGTATTAAAAAAAATATTCCACCACAATTTTTTTTTTAAAAAGTTGAATTATTTTTCTTTTTCTCTTGTTTTCTTATCCGGGTTTTTCTTCCACAGCTCTGCGGTAGAATTCATCAGGATATCCCACTCCTTTGGGCCATGGCCTGAGTTCATCATTGGTACGAATATACCGGTCGTTATATTTGGAGAAGATATGATACCCCAATTCTCTCCAGCGCTCAACGGTATATTCGGCATTGCTGACACTAAAATCTGTAAGGTATTCATGCATCACTTTCTTGTCTGTTTCATACAGGGTCTGTGCTGCCATATCCACAGCTTTTGTCATGGCATGTGCACGATTTTCCACCTCTTGCTGTGCTTCCTGAATATCTCCAATGATATGGCTGTATAAACCATAGGCATAGTTGGCTACCAGGTTGAAAACCCAGAAAGCAGAATCCCAGTCGAAATCAACAATATTTCCTGTGGCC
>JBHEOF010000233.1:450-691 GCA_046261715.1 Bacteroidales bacterium | reverse complement strand
GGCATTAACTACACCGGCGATTATACCCCCGGAGATGAAGTAATCCAATATTTTGTTGACGATTATGGATTTACCCTTTACACCTGGACAAACGATACCTATAATCAAAATAACTTTACTGCTGAAGATTTTGGAAACAATTCTATATGGCCTATTTATGATGAAACATCAGCAGTTATTCCCTCATCTCTTGACGGAGCAGATTTTGCTTTCATTGATGTCTTTGGCGAAACTCAGATAA
>JBHEOF010000233.1:0-313 GCA_046261715.1 Bacteroidales bacterium | reverse complement strand
CCCGTGCCCAATTCATCCACAATGCCGCCGACATGGCTGCTGAAAGTGTAGATGTATTTGTAAACGGTGACCTTTTCTATGGTGACTTTGACTTCAGAACCGCTACTCCTTTTGTAGATGTTCCTGCAGGAGTTGAACTCAACATTGACATTGCTCCTGCCGGTGCTGGCATCGAAGCTTCAGTGTTTGATATTGCCGTTACATTGGATGCCGACGAGACTTACGTAATTGTTGCCAATGGTATTGTAAGTGAAACAGGTTACGATCCTGCTCCTGCCTTCACCATTTACCCGTTTGCCGGTGCACGTGAAGA
>JBHEOF010000232.1:451-696 GCA_046261715.1 Bacteroidales bacterium | reverse complement strand
GCTCCATATTCAAATAGTCTTCTTCTTTTATCACAACAGCCATAACTTATAACGGGGTAAGTGTATTCCGCCTGTAAAAGTACTCCATTTCCATGGGTTTACCTCTTAAATCAATTTGAAAAAGAAATAAAAAAAAGCCCGAAGTACTTTTGTACAAAGGGCTCTTAGAGCAGTTAGGTGGCAAAACCCTGGTTACTCGTTTATCCAGCTTACTATTTCATCTGACAATGGATCGTGGCGGGGGG
>JBHEOF010000232.1:0-253 GCA_046261715.1 Bacteroidales bacterium | reverse complement strand
ATAATATCATCGTTGGTACCCGGTTCCTGGTTCATAAAATTATTGGCCGGGAACCCAACAATTACAAAATTCTGGTCACCATAGGTTTTGTAAAGCTCCTCGAGCTTTTCATACTGCGGAGTAAGACCACATTTAGAAGCTGTGTTTACAATCAGTACCTTTTTGCCTTTAAGATCAGCAAAGTTAAAGTCATCACCATAGATATCTTTCACTATAAAATCATGCAGTGTGGGATTTTTTGCCATAAGCGTTC
>JBHEOF010000231.1:406-706 GCA_046261715.1 Bacteroidales bacterium | reverse complement strand
CTATTTTGCGCTGCTACGCATGGCTGAGGGTAAATACAGTGAAGCTATAGATTTTGTGAAGCGCGACATAGAGAGGATGATCAACTTCAGATCAGTGGTTTTACAAGATTACCATCTGCTGGCAGATTTATATATGAAAATGGGAGATGGAGACAGTGCCGCTGAGACATACGCTGCTTATATTGACCTGCAGGATGAGATTCTAAAAGAACAGGCCGCTTTCAGAAAGAGCAGTTTTGAGCTGGAGCAGGAAATGAATGCCCGCGAGCTATCCATTGCCAACCTGGAAAGCGAGAATAA
>JBHEOF010000231.1:0-241 GCA_046261715.1 Bacteroidales bacterium | reverse complement strand
TTGGCAATTTTGCTCTTAGCATTGGCCCTGTTAGTATACAATAGGTACCGCACCAAACAGCGCGACAATCAATTGCTTTCCGCGACGCTTTCCGATCTCAAGTCCACCCAGTCCCAACTCATCCAATCCGAAAAAATGGCAAGCCTTGGAGAGCTCACCGCAGGTATCGCCCACGAGATCCAAAACCCACTCAACTTCGTCAATAACTTCTCGGAAGTCTCATCAGAGCTTGTCGATGAAG
>JBHEOF010000230.1:429-734 GCA_046261715.1 Bacteroidales bacterium | reverse complement strand
CTTCCAATTCAACTCCTATTTCTTTATTTGAATCTTCAAAATTCTGTATGCTTATCAGAGACGGATTGGAAGGAATATATATCAGTTCGTCATCATAAGATTCTGCCGCTTCCTTAACATAAGCCCCTCCAAGATAATAGAAAGCTTGTGATAATGTTGATACAAACCTGCTTCGTTCGATAGCTGAATATCGTCCCCCAAATTCAAATGATACATTTATATTGTCGCTTAGTTGAAAGGGAACTTGTAAATTTATAAATGCCAGGTTTGAATTTTCCAGTGTATTCCTGTCATCCAAGTCAGTG
>JBHEOF010000230.1:0-316 GCA_046261715.1 Bacteroidales bacterium | reverse complement strand
AATAAGGTGTGTCGCCCTCACTTTTTGATTTAGAAAGACTCCAGTCAGCGCTTATCTTTCCGAAAGTGTGATCACCGCTTAACGAAAATGTTGTCAGGTTTAAATTACCTTTCGAATCAGTACCTGTGAAATTAATTGTAGGCTCGCCTGGTGCAAAATTATTTCTTGAAATAAACCTGTCGCGGTCAGTGCGACTGAATAAAGTAAAGAAAGCAAAACTATGATTTTTGTTTAAATTGTAGTCCAGATTAATATTACCGTTTATTCTTTTACGAATTTCCTGATTGTCACTAAAAGTAAGACTGTTGCCATATAT
>JBHEOF010000023.1:0-44725 GCA_046261715.1 Bacteroidales bacterium | reverse complement strand
TCCCTGGCTATCGTGAAGCAGGTGAATACCTAAACCTCCGCTAAGTCTTTCATTATATAAGTCTGATGAAAAACTATAACTGCTGAAGGTACCAAAAGCAGGATATGGTTGATTTCTGTAATTCATAACAAATCGGGTACATTTTTCAGAACCTGCGAACGCCGGGTTTAAATACAAAGGATTGGCATAAAATTGTGAAAATATAGCATCCTGCCCCTTTGCATAGTTTATCGATCCGGCACATATAATAAATACAAGTAAAGGAATAAACAATTTTACCTGCTTTTCCTTTTTATCTTTAACGTATTTATGTTTTACAGGTTTCAGCAAATTGTAAAAGCAATTATTCTCAATCTGAAAATCTACTTCTGAATTAACGCTATTCATCAATGAAAATTTTACAACCTGGTAAATCAATAATATTCTTTCTATCTGAGCGTTTAAATTTATGATTCTTTCTGAAATAAATTTTCCAACTTTGCTCTTTGCAGATTATATGTTGCCTGACGACAGGTTGATAATCCGAATCTTTTCATAAACGAAATACAGGATATGAAATTTGAAAACAAACATTTTTCTTTATTGATAATAATTTCACTTATATGTTTTGGTGCTTTTTATGCTTATCCCCAAAATTCGAATAGCGAAATAAAACTAAAGTGGGAAAAACCCTATATTAACAGTGAAGGGGAGAGTAGTTTTATTTCATCTTTGGTTATGGAAAATGCTGTGTATGCTGACAGTATTCCCGAAGTACCGGTTTTTGTTTACAGAGTAAAAAATGAAGTTCCCCATTTTAGCAGGGAATTTATTGTAAGTGATATTAAAACAGGCCCTTTGTCCCCACAGGAAATTTCTTTGCTCGACAGTATTGGGTTTGCCGAATCTGATTTCACATATCATTCCGGTCTTGAAACCACGAGGGGCGAGTCATGGTCAGTTTTTCATATCGTACCGCTAAGAAAAGTAGATGGGAATTATGAAAAACTGTTGTCGTTTAATTTAAAAAGCGATTATGCTTTTGATCAGAATATTAAATATGAAGCGTTACATGAATATCCGGAGGCATCGGTTCTGGCAAACGGTAATTGGTTTAGGTTCTGTACTGATGAAGATGGTATTTACAGTTTAACTTACCAGGATCTGGATAACCTGGGAATAAATCTATCCCAGATTGAAAAATCTTCCATCCAGATTTTTGGCAATGGCGGCGGAATGCTTCCCGAAGCCAATGATCAGTTAAGATATACTGATCTGCAGGAGAATGCTATTTGGGTAAGTGGTAACAATTCAGGCACTTTTACACAAAATGACTACATACTTTTTTACGGACAATCACCCAATCGCTGGACTTACCAACCCGATGATGACATATTTACCCACGAAGTGCACTACTATTCCAATGAGACATGCTATTTTATTACGTATGGTCAGAACCAGGGAAAGAGAGTGACCACGCGACCTATATCATCGGAATCACAAACACATAGCGTTACAAGCTTTTACGATTATGATTATCATCAGCAAGATATCCAGAACCTTATTGGAAGCGGTAAGATTTGGTTTGGTGAGTTATTTGACGTTACTCTTTCAAGAAGTTTTTCTTTCGACTTTCCCAATATAATGAATCAACAAAATGCGCATATAAGATTTTATCTTGCCGCACGATCAGGGGCTGCAAGCAGTTTTACTGCAGAGGCCGGAGGGCAGTCAAACAGTTTTTCTGTATCTCCGGTTAGCATGAGTTCTTCTACAGGCGCATTTGCCCGGCATACCATTGGTAATATGCAGGTGTTGCCACCATCTGAACAGTTTGATATAAATCTTACCTACAACCGCACTGCAACCGGTGGCAGAGGGTGGCTTAATTATATTGCAGTTAATGCAAAGCGTGAATTGATCATGTCCGACGATCAAATGTTCTTCAGAAATCCATCTGTGCGCGGAGTGGACAAAATTGCACGCTATGAAATCCGTAATATGATTCAAGGAAGTTTTGTATGGGATGTTTCGGAGCCTCTTAATGTGGTTAGTCAACAAATTGATTTATCAGGAAATACAGCAAGTTTCAAAGTAGATGGAAAAAATGATTTTCAAGAATTTGTCGTTTTTTCTCCGGGTAATTATCTTAAGCCTTCCCTGAAAGGGCAGGTAAATAATCAAAATTTGCATGGTTCTGTTGTTCATGACCTGATAATTGTTGTTCCTGATTTGCTTAGACAGGAGGCAGAGCGATTGGCTGAATTTCGACAAAACAATGATGATTTAACTGTAAAAATTGTTTCACCCCAGGAAATTTATAATGAATTTTCCTCTGGTGTACCTGATATTTCTGCCATCCGCAACTATATGAAAATGTACTATGACAGGGCTGCCGAAACAGGTAATTATCCCCGTTATCTTTTATTATTCGGTAATGGTACTTATGATAATAAAAATATTCTGGGTTTTGGAGGTAATTTTATTCCCACTTTTCAAACAATAAGTTCCTTAAATTCAACAAATTCTTACATTACCGATGACTTTTTTGGTTTATTTGATGACAGTGAGGGTTTTGATGCCCAGGGTGCTATTGATTTGGGAATTGGTCGGTTTCCTGTTCGCACGGTTGATGAAGCGCGGTTTGTAGTAAATAAAATCTTAAGATATGATCAAAGAATAGAAGGTCTTGAACCGGGTACTGATGATCCGCGGTTTGCCGGTATGGTATCTAATTATGCTGATTGGCGTAATGTTATTGCAATAGTAGCAGATGATGGTGATGGTAATATTCATTTTAATCAGTCACAACAGATTGCAAACTTTATGGATGGCAATCATCCGGTTTATAATCTGGAAAAAATTTATCTCGATGCATACGAACAGACTACAATGGCCGGTGGGTCAAGATATCCTGCTGTAAATAAAGCCATTAAAAGCAGAGTGAATCAGGGTGCCTTATTAATTAACTATATTGGACACGGTGGTGTTCGTGGTCTTGCACATGAGCGTATTCTTACTTTTGATGATATTTTATCCTGGGGTAATTTTTATAATCTTCCCGTTTTTATGACAGCTACCTGTGAATTCAGTAGTTTTGATCAGCCTGATGCCAATGAGCTTTCAGCGGGAGTCAGAGTTTTCCTCAAGCCTGATGGGGGTGCATCAGCATTATTTACCACAACCAGGCTGGCATGGGCACAAAGTAATTTCAACCTCAATGATGCATTTATGCGAAATGCTTTCAAACTTATGGACAATGACCAGATGCCCCGGTTGGGTGATTTGATCAGGATAGCAAAGGTTGAAAGTAGTTCAACCCCAAATTTGAAGAATTTTGTTTTGCTGGGCGATCCTTCCATGCAAATGGCATACCCCAGATACAAAGCTATAACAACTGAATATCCTGATACAATGAAGGCCCTGCAAGAGGTAACAATAAAGGGAGAAATTCAGGTGTCTGACGGTTCAAAAGCATCAGATTATAATGGAATAATTTATCCAACCATTTATGATAAGGAAGCTACTTTTACGACGTTGGCAAATGACTCTGACAGCAGAGTTGATGATTTTTCTGTTCAAAACAGAATCTTATACAGAGGCAAAGCATCGGTTGCTGATGGTGAGTTTTCATTTAAGTTTGTTGTGCCCAGAGATATTACTTACAACTCAGGTTTTGGTAAAATAAGCTATTATTTTGACGATGGAGAAGATATTGACGGTAATGGCTATTTTGATGAATTTATAATTTCGGGTACTGCTGATGATTATATTTCCGATAACCAGGGACCTTCCATTAGTCTTTACCTGAATAATACTAATTTCGAATCGGGAAATAAAACCGGGCCCGATCCTATCTTAATTGCTCATCTTAATGATGAGAACGGCATTAATACTACCGGGCAGATAGGTCATGATATAGTTGCTATTCTTAATGATGACAGTTTCAATCCAATAGTTCTTAATAATTTTTATCAATCGAATATTGATGATTTTCGTTCAGGCAGAGTAATATATCCCTTTTTCAATCTTGAAGAGGGCAATTATACTCTTACATTAAGGGCATGGGATGTGCATAACAATGTGTCAACTGCATCTATTGATTTTTTGGTTGCTTCAGCACCCGGACTAAATATCTCTGAATTGAAGAATTATCCAAATCCATTTAGCGATATTACTTATTTTACTTTTTCGCATAATAAACCTGCTACTGAACTTTCTGTGCGACTTGAGGTTTATAGTTTTTCAGGACAATTGGTTAAAACAATGGAACAACAGGTATATGCATCAGGGTTTAATGTGCCACCAATTGAGTGGGATGGTACTGATAATGGCGGAACTTTGCTTGGATCGGGTATATATTTATTCCGTGTAATTGTGAACAATGAAAAAGAAGAAAGTGTAATGAAATCGGAAAAGCTAATGATTCTCAGATAAATATTAATAAAAGTTATTTGATTTAATTATTCAGGCTTTACTTTTTAATGTAAACTTAAAAATGCAATAAGAAATATGAAATTGCGTTAATGATTATTACATTGAAAATATAAATCAATCAGAAACATACATTTACAGAAAATAATTATAAGAGGAATTCCCTGCATATCAATGAACAAGCATGTATCTGACAAGTTTTTTAATATAAAAATCAAAAAAAAATGTAGGTTTGCAGGTTCATTTTTTAAGGAAAATTGCCCTTACATAGATTAGCAAAATAGTCACTTAACACTGTCAATATCAAATTATAAGAAATGAGATTATTTTTTTTAAAGTCAGCCGTTTTCTTTTCAGCCTTTTCGCTGATATTCTTTTCAACTGCAAAATCACAGGATATTGGTGAAGTACTTGGCCAGGAGGTAAATACAATAACAACTGCAGTACCCTTTCTTATGATTGCCCCCGATGCGCGTTCAGGAGCCATGGGCGATGTAGGTGTATCAACAACTCCTGATGCAAACTCAATGCATTGGAATCCGGCAAAATACGCTTTTGTAGAAGAGGAAATGGGTATGGTTCTCAACTATACACCCTGGCTCAGAAACCTGGTCAACGATATTAATCTTTCCTATTTGAGTGGGTTTAGAAGGATTGATGAATTACAAACTGTAGCTGCATCATTGGTTTTCTTTTCATTAGGAGATATTCAGTTTACAGATGAAGCAGGTAATCCACAGGGTATTTACCGCCCCAGTGAATTTGCAGTTGATGTGGCATATGCCCGTAAACTGGGTGAACATATCTCTGGAGCTATTGCCGTAAGGTATATTCACTCAAACCTCACCCAGGGGCAAAATGTAGCATCAATGGAAACAAGGCCTGGCAGGTCACTGGCTGCTGATGTATCAGCATATTATCAAAGAGAGTTGAATTGGGTTAATACTCCTGCAACTTTTTCAGCAGGTATCAATATTTCTAATATTGGTAATAAAATTTCCTATTCCGACGACTGGAATGCCAATTTTATTCCCATTAATCTTCGCCTTGGGCCCACCCTCACGCTTGATCTGGATGAATATAATTCTTTGGCATTCAGCATTGACTTCAATAAATTACTTGTTCCTACTCCGCCTATTTATCAGAGAGATGAAAACGGACAAGTAATGGTTGATGATGATAACAGATATATCATTCAAAGTGGCAAGGATCCGAACCGAGGCGTAGTTGAAGGCATTTTCGGATCCTTTAGTGATGCACCGGGAGGATTCAGCGAAGAACTGCAGGAATTAACATATGGTTTAGGAATGGAATATTGGTACGACAGGCAATTTGCGCTTCGGGGCGGTTATTTTCTTGAACATCAAAATAAAGGGAACAGAAAATATTTTACACTTGGATTAGGATTGAAATACAATGTGTTTGGACTTGATTTCTCATATATCATTCCTGTAATGCAAAGGAGTCCGCTTGAAAACGTTCTCAGGTTCTCATTGAGTTTCGACTTTGATGCAATAGCATCACAATAAAAAATCAGGGATAAATTCCTGTCTTAAAAAGAAATGCTCAATACCGGTCTGTATGAAATTTCAACAGACCGGTTTTTTATTGGCTAAACTTTGCATGATTCGTTTTGCTGCGTACTTTTGTTGTACAATAAAAAGTCCGGATAATAATGAAGAGAAAAGGGGCAGAATATTTTTTTCTTTGGTATTGTTTGTAAAATTATTTTCTGATGAATAAAATGAAACTCAAAGTAGGTATTGGTTACGATGTGCATCGTTTGGAAGAAGGTTACCCTTTAATGATAGGTGGAGTTAAAATACCCCATGTAAAAGGATCAGTGGGACATTCCGATGCTGATACACTCATACATGCAATTATGGATGCTATGCTTGGTGCAGCCGGTATGAGAGATATCGGCTATCATTTCCCCGATACCGATCCGGCTTTTAAAGGAGCAGACAGTAAATTATTGCTTGAGAAAACCAAAGTATTAATAAAGCAGAAGGGATTTCAGGTAGGTAATATAGATGCTGTTATTTCTTTACAGAAACCAAAGATTGCTGATTATATACCGCAAATGCAGCAAACTTTATCCGAAATTATGCAATTACAGCCTGAAGATATTTCTATTAAGGCCACAACCACCGAGAAACTGGGTTTTGTGGGCGAAGGAAAGGGTATTGCGGTGCAGGCAGTTGCTCTGATTTACCGGGAATAGACGGCAGCAAAAAGCTATTTACATAAGTTTATCTTCTAAGCTCAAACTTCTCGCCAAGATATACTTTCCTTACCTGTTCATCATTGGCCAGTTCGTCTGCTGAACCGGCCTTAAGGATTGACCCTTCAAATAAAAGGTAAGCTCTGTCAGTAATATTCAATGTTTCGTGTACATTATGATCAGTAATAAGTACACCGATATTTTTGGTCTTCAATTGGCTGACAATGGTTTGAATATCTTCAACTGCAATGGGGTCAACTCCTGCAAAAGGTTCGTCAAGCAGTATGAATTTTGGATCAACAGCCAGTGATCGTGCAATTTCTGTCCTGCGGCGTTCTCCGCCTGATAAGGTTATTCCTTTGCTTTTTCTTATTTGCTGAAGGCCAAATTCATCAAGCAGAGTTTCCAGTTTTTCATCCTGCTCCTCTTTGGTTTTATCGGTAAATTCAAGCACTGCCTTAATATTGTCCTCTACACTCAATGTTCTGAAAACACTCGCTTCCTGTGCAAGATATCCTATACCCCGTTGTGCCCTCCTGTACATAGGTTCTTTGGTAATTTCAGTGTTTTCAAGAAAAATTCTTCCTTCGTTGGGTTTAATCAAACCTACTATCATGTAAAACGTTGTGGTTTTACCGGCACCATTAGGGCCAAGTAAACCTACTATCTCCCCCTGACTAACTTCAACTGATACGTGGTTTACAACCGTCCTTTTTTTATATTTTTTTACCAGACTATTTGTATAAAGCTTCATAGAAGGTGATTATTTTTTGCAGAATTAACGAAAAAACCGCGTCAAAGGTAGGTAATAACGATAAAACTTATTTGTTTATTTTGTTTTTTCCAGTTCTTCCCAAAATTCAACTGCTTTTCTTAAATGTGGAATCACAATGGTTCCTCCCACGATATCAGAGATAGCAAATACTTCAAATATTTCTTCTTTGGTTACGCCAAGTTCATAACATTTCTGCAAATGATATTTAACACAGTCATCACATCTTAGTACCATTGATGCTGAAAGACCTATCATTTCCTTTACCCTGGAGCTTAATGCACCATCAGTATATGTATTTGTATCAAGGTTGAAAAGTCTTTTTAGTACCAGGTTATTGGAACCCAGTATCTTTTCATTCATTTTTTCGCGGTATTCATTGAATTCATTGATCATAAAAAAATTTTTGTAACGTAGTTTATTAATATTAAATTTACTTTGCAAACCTACAGAATATTTTCTTTCGGTTTTTTAAATCCACAATTTGAATTGGTTTTGAAAAAGTTAAACTTTATTTTCATTAATTACTAATCAAGCTGGTATAGCCACAAGTTAAAAAAAATTCCAACAGGATCAGTTACAAATTTTAATTCGTTACAAATAAGAATGGAGACCAAAAACGATGTTTCTCTTAAAGAATTATTAAAGCAAATTTTTGGATACGATAAATTTAAGGGAGACCAGGAAGCCATTATTAATAATTTACTGGAGGGGAATGATAGCTTTGTGATTATGCCCACAGGTGGTGGAAAGTCAATGTGTTACCAGTTACCGGCACTTATAGGTCATGGAACGGCAATTATTGTATCACCGCTTATTGCACTCATGAAAAATCAGGTGGATGCAATAAGAAATTTTGCCACCTACGATAGTATTGCCCATGTATTGAACTCTTCACTTTCCAAAGCTGAAACTATACAGGTTAAGCGTGATTTGAGCAGCAGACTGACTAAACTTCTTTACGTGGCCCCTGAATCTCTTACCAAGGAAGAAAATGTTGAATTCCTCAAAACACTTGATATATCATTTGTGGCAGTTGATGAAGCGCATTGTATATCGGAATGGGGTCATGATTTTAGGCCTGAATACAGACGGCTCAGGTCAATTATTGAAGCTTTTGAAAAGAAAATTCCAGTAATGGCCCTTACTGCTACTGCCACACCCAAGGTGCAGCATGATATTATGAAAAACCTGAATATGCTCAATGCAAAGGTTTTTAAATCATCATTCAACAGACCAAACTTATATTATGACGTAAGGGCAAAAACAGAAAGTGTTAATAAGGATATTATCAGGTATATAAACAATCACCAGGGTAAATCGGGCATCATATATTGTCTCAGCAGAAAAAAGGTTGAGGAAATGGCGCAAACCCTCCAGGTAAATGGTATTAATGCTTTGCCTTATCATGCAGGTCTCGATTCGCAGGTCAGGGTGTCAACACAGGATAAATTTCTCAAGGAAGATATTGATGTTATTGTTGCTACCATTGCTTTTGGTATGGGCATTGACAAACCCGATGTACGTTTTGTTATCCATTACGACATACCCAAAAGTCTGGAGTCATATTACCAGGAAACAGGAAGGGCAGGACGCGATGACGGAGAAGGGAATTGCATTACTTTCTATTCTTACGATGATATTCAGAAACTGGAAAAATTTCTTAAGGGGAAACCGGTTGCTGAACAAGAGATTGGCACACAGTTGTTGCTTGAAACAGTTTCATATGCCGAATCATCAATCTGCCGCAGAAAGCTGCTTTTAAATTATTTTGGAGAAGTTTATGAACAGGAAAATTGCGGATCATGTGATAATTGTTTAAATCCACGAGAAAAATTTGAAGGAAAAGAATATATTTGCCAATTATTAGAAGCCATACTGGCAGTAAAAGAAATCTTTAAAACCAAACATGTAATTAACGTAATTATGGGAAAAAGCACCGGAGCTATAAAATCCTGCAAACATCATCAGCTTGAAGTATTTGGTAATGGAGCCGATAATGATGAGAAGTTCTGGCAAAGTATTGTAAGGCAAAGCATTATTGAAAGACTGGTGGAAAAGGATATTGAAAATTATGGCACATTAAAACTTTCGAAAAAGGGTAAGGAATTTCTTGACAATCCAAAATCTGTCAAAGTATCAAAAGACAGAGATATGTCAGATGGCAGTGATGATGACTTTAAAGGTGGCGCAGCCAAAACCAGTGCTACCGACAAGATGTTGTTTGCATTGCTTAAAGACCTGAGAAAAGAAATTGCCAAGAAAAATGATCTGCCACCATTTGTCATCTTTCAGGATCCCAGTCTTGAGGATATGGCAATTCAATATCCGACAAAAATTGATGAACTCAAGCAAATATCGGGTGTAGGTTCAGGTAAAGCTGAAAGATTCGGTAAACCATTCGTTGAGCTCATTAAGAACTATGTGGAGGAGAATGAGATTGAGCGGCCCATGGATATGGTGGTTAAATCGGTGGTGAATAAATCTGGTATTAAAGTATATATAATCCAGAATATTGACCGGAAAAAGCCCCTGGAAGATATAGCATATGCCAAAGGTCTTGAATTCGAAGATCTACTTACCGAAATAGAAAGTATCGTTGCATCAGGTACCAAAATTGATATTAATTATTATATCAATGAAGCAATTGATGAAGATAAACAGGAGGAAATCTTTGATTATTTTAAAACAGCTGAGACCGACTCTTACTCAGATGCACTCGTTGAGCTTGGTGAAGACGATTATACTGAAGACGAAATACGCCTGATGCGTATTAAATTCATGTCGGAAATGGGAAACTGATTCTGAGAGTGTTAATAGATAATTATTATTGTAACCACTTAAAAGGTTTGAGATATTTCATGAATTCTTCTCAAACCTTTTATAAATTAATCTTAATAGTATATGACAACAGAAATGAAAACCCCCGAGTCAGGAAACCCTGTAAGGCCAGAAATACCCGAGCGTTCAAGACTTTCTAACGGCGCCATTATTAATGTGGTTTTATTTATTGGTCTGATTGTTTTGTATGTGCTGAATATTTTCCCGCTCAAGGAATCTGATACGGCAGCAGGTACTGGAATCGAGCAGGAAATGGATGAAATGGCCAGCTTGATGGAGCAGGGGGCATTTAATATTGCCTTTGTAAACTCCGATACCCTGATGGCCAATTACAGGGTTGCCCTTGATAAACGTGAAGAGCTTGAACAGGAGCAGCGAAGACTTGAAAATGATCTGCAGCGTCGTCAAAGATCATTTCAATCGGAGGTAGAAACTTTTCAGCAGCAGATACAAACCGGGAATATATCGCTGGAAGATGCCCAGGCAAAGGAGCAGCAACTTATGCAGAATCAGCAGGAATTAATGCAACTTAATGAAGAATACAGCAGCAGACTTATGGCAAAAGAGCTTGAGATTAATATTGATTTGTATCAAAGAATAACTGAGCTTTTATCAAAATTTAATGAAGAAATGAATTACGACTACATCCTCGGATTTTCGCCGGGAGGAGAGATTTTGTATGCCAAAGAAAAACATGATATCACACAAGAAGTACTAAATAAATTAAATGAAGAATATGATGTACAATAAAGCAAGCCGATTTTTGAAATTCTTTGCCATTTGCTTTTTACTTTTAATGATTACCGGTTTAGATCTGAATGCAGAAAAACCATATGCCGTTGTTATACACGGTGGTGCCGGTAATATTGCCAGAGAATCTCTCAGTGCTGAGCAGATTGAAGAATACAATATGAAGCTTGCAGAGGCTCTTAGTGCAGCAGAAGAGATTCTTAAAGCCGAAGGAACAAGTCTCGATGCTGTGGAAGCTGCCACCCGTATCCTTGAAAACTCACCATTATTCAATGCAGGGAAAGGTGCTGTTTTTAATATAGATGGGAAAAATGAATTGGATGCTTCCATCATGTGCGGTGAAACGCATAATGCGGGGGCAGTGGCAGGAATTACTACTGTCAAAAATCCTATTAGTGCAGCCCGCAAGGTTATGGAAAATTCACCCCATGTGCTGCTAACAGGAAAAGGTGCCGAAACATTTGCCTATGAACAGGGTCTTGAGATTGTAGATCCGGGTTACTTCTTTGACCTGCGCAGATGGAACCAATACCGTGAGTTTATCAGAAACAATGTTAACAAAAGTCGCTCTGATAGTGATCTTATAAAAGATAATATTAAAATGGGTACCGTGGGAGCGGTTGCACTCGATATTCATGGTAATATTGCCGCTGCTACATCAACAGGTGGCATGGTTGGTAAACGGTATGGAAGAATTGGCGACAGCCCCATAATTGGAGCGGGCACTTATGCCAGTAACGATGCCTGCGGGGTCTCTGCCACAGGACATGGCGAGTATTTTATACGAAATCTTGTGGCATATGATATTGCTGCCAGAATGTTGTACAACGGTCAAACTCTTCAGGATGCAGCATATCATAATATCATGGAAAAACTGGTTGAGCAGGGCGCAAATGGTGGCATTATCGCCATTGATAAAGATGCAAATGTGGTAATGGAGTTTAATACCACTGCTATGTTTCGGGGTTTCGTAAAATCAACCGGTGAAAAAGGGGTTTGGATATTTGAGGAGTAGCAATTCCACAGGAATGCAATACCTTGTCTTGTGGTAATAAGTGCATCGTTGGATTTTAACCATATAAGGCATATAAGGGTGAAAAAGGCATATAAGTAAAAAAAGACCGAAGACCGAAGACGGAAGTCTGAAGTAATTGCGGCCAACTCCCCCTTTCGAAGGGGGTTGGGGGGATGTAAAAAAGTACTCCGGGCACTAACCAAAGTCGTACCCGGAGAATACTTTGCACCTATCCGTCTCCGCGGTTTCAAATCAAAGATTATAATTACTGATTATCATATTTCACATAATCCTCATTGAAATATACCAGTTCAACTCCGGCGTCTTTAAACATAATCTCTGATTCTCCTCCGGCGTGATATTTTTTTTCGCAAACGACACGTTTGATACCGCAATTTATGATAAGCATGGCACATACCCTGCAAGGGGTCATGCGGCAGTAAAGCGTTGCACCGTCAATACTGATGCCTAACCGGGCAGCCTGGCTGATTGCATTTTGCTCGGCATGCACAGTTCGTACACAATGCATAGTTGTGCGGCCATCCTCGTGCAGTACTTTTTTCATCTGGTGACCCACATCATCGCAATGGGGCAAACCGATGGGAGAGCCCACATAACCTGTTACAAGGATTTGCCGGCCGCGCGCAATTACACAGCCGCTCCGTCCACGGTCACAGGTAGCGCGCTTGCTTACCGTATGGGCTATTTCCATGAAATACTCATCCCATGATGGGCGCTTATAAGTAGTACCACTATTTTTTTCCATATCCAATCTCTATTCAAAATTTTTTAATAACTGAAACAGGTATGTTATATTCAAAGAATATCTTTTAAAATATTTTCCATCTTTTCTTTAAGCTCCTTGATTGTTCCATTGTTATTCAAAATGTAGTCGGCCTGTTTGATGCATTCTGAAAGATTTTGTTTGTTGGGATCATCAGAGTGCATTTCTCTTTCTTCATTTTCCCCGAATGTTTTAAAATCTACATTATCTGTTTCAGAGCCTCTCATCTGTATTCTTTCATATCGTATTATGATATCTGCATTTATAGCAAGCAGATAAAAATTATCGTACTGTCTTAATTTTTCTATTTCTCCGGGTGTGCGTATGCTCTCAATAATACAGTTTTTACCGGTAGAGGATGCTTTACGGTACAATTCTTCTATGATAAAGGCGGGGCCGTTTATTCTGCGCAATTCGTTTGCAGTAACAACCATAGTATCACGGTTTACTTTCATCCCACGGCTTTTTATAATATCTGAAAGATAGTCGCGAACTGAAAAATGTACAAAATCTTTTTCTTTCACAAGAAATTCAACAACAGTACCTTTGCCGGCTCCAAGGGTTCCGGTTATTCCTATAACTATCATGCTTTTTACTATTCAATGATATTTATCTGAAATTATGTGTGCAAAGGTAAAGATTGTTTCCCTATAATTTATTGATCAAAATCTATCTTAATCGGACATATTAATTTTTTTGCCGATATTTTGAAATGATACATTGATTTTATACTTTTATTAAAGTTAAATAAGGGGTTCATCAATAAGTTCTGATATGGTTAACAAAATTATATTTACAGATAATGCGCGTACAACATTACTGATTCGTATCATGACCGGAGTCGTTTTTTTATCGGAAGGCATTCAGAAGTTTTTGTTTCCCGCAATTCGGGGAGCCGGGCGGTTTGACAGTATCGGTTTACCAAATCCTGATTTTCTTGGAGCCTTTGTTGGGGGTTTTGAAGTACTTTGTGGTGCATTTATACTTATGGGATTACTGACCAGGTTGGCTGTAATTCCAACCATAATTATTATGATTGTTGCAATAAGTACAACAAAAGTTGATATTTTAATGGAAAATGGTTTTTGGGAAATGATGCATGCAAGCCGCACTGACTGGTCAATGTTACTTGGAAGTATATTCCTCCTCATACGAGGTGGGGGATATGGTTCACTCGACCGGCTTTGGGTAAAGGGATAATTCATACCTTTGAATCCAGGCATGAGCATATTGATTTTCTAAGTCTGATTAATTAGAACTATTTAAATAAAAGCACCATGAATCTTACAACCATAGAAAAGTTTCTTCTGCTGGCAAAGGATCCGGTAAAGCCAAGATTTTCAATTTCAGATCTTCAGCTGCACCATGCTTTAATAGGTATGCTGTTTCTTGAGCTTTCAAAACAAAATGCCATAAGCCAGGAAAATGAAAAGATCGTTTTGAATAATGATTTCAAATCTGATGATCCGGTTTTAAACGATATGTTTAAAACCCTGAATCGATCAAGAAGGATCAGGAGGCTGCGGACATGGATCATTAAGTTGTCGTCGAAAGCACCAAAATACAAACGTACTTTTCTGGAAGATATGCAATCGAAGGGTCTGGTTCGAATAGAAGTAAAAACGATTATGGGTTTCATATCTTATTCCAGAATTTATCTTGAGAAACCTGAAATCAGAGATGAATTGATAAAAGATTTACGCACAGCAGTATTACAAGAAAAGGAATTAACCGCTGAAATGCTCGTATTGCTTGCTATGACAGAAGCCTGCAGGATGCACAGAATTTTTGTTTCGGAGAGAAAGGATATTAAGCTGTTTAAAGCAAAACTGAAGAATATCATCAAGGATAGCCCTGTGGCCAATGATGTTGAACGGTCAATCAAACAAGTTCAAAGGGCTATTATAGCAGCTATTACGGTATCAACTGCGGCAGCCGCTGCCGCAAGTTCAAGGCGATAGTAACAGGAGTAATTATTGTTACTTTTATTCAAATTACTAAAAATCATCCATACCATCCATCCTGCCATTATCACGATCGCGGGCAACACGCCTGTCGGCTCTGTAATTATTTATTCTGAATGATACCCGTAATGAAACAGATGGGGTATTGGGGTCCCAGCTACGGAAAGAATAAAAATCATTTCCGAAGTTTATGCTCTCCCGGGCCATGGTTCCAAAAACATCGCGTACCTGCAATGTAAAAGAAAGATCGTTATCAAAGAAATTTTGCCGTATGGCGAAATTGGTAACAAAGTAACCTGATCTTTCTCCCTGGGCTCTGACTGTAGGACTATTGTACATCCCCCTGAGTTGAATACGGGTGCTTTGTGTAATACGAAAGTCATTGTTTATTCTGGCATTCCAGTTAAAACTTGATGAAGAGTAATCCTGGCCATAAAGTTCACCACGCTGACGATAATCATATAAATTTCCCATGATGTCAAAATGCCACCAACTTGTTGGATCAAAGCCCATCATAATCTCGGTACCAAGTGAATAATCATTACCTACATTTTCAAAAGTAGTTAGCAGAATACCTGGCTGCTGGTCGTAAATACTGCGAACCCATTCAATCTTATTATTTGTAATCCGGTAGTATAAGTCAACGGAAAGAACGTTTTTTTCAAATCTTTTCTGGTAGCTGAGCTCATATGAATCAATATACTCAGGCTCAAGGTTTGGATTTCCTATTCTTATGTTGTAAGCATCGCGCCATGTATAAAAAGGTTCAAGATACCAGCCCCTTATACGTTGAAGTCGACGGGTATAGCTTGCCATTAATTGCTGTTCAGCAGGTAACTGGTACGACATATGGAAGGTAGGATAAATATCCCAGCGATTCAAAGTATAATCATCATTTTCTCCTGCCAGTTCAATTAACCGATCGGTATATTCAGATCGGAGACCAAACTGATAGCCCAGGTTGTTTATTTCACCTGAGTAGGTAGAATACAATGAGTGTATCATTGTGTTGTAAGTAACATATTTTGAAAATAATTCATCCATTTCAAAATCTGATTTCTGCGGATTAAAACGAAACATATCATATGCTTCATCCGATAAGCTTATTCTGGATTGATAACCGGCTTCAAAGCGCTGACTTTCATTAAACGGAAGGGCATAATCCAACCTGAAGGTATATCTGTTTCCTGGTCCGCCCTCAAAACTTCTTTGACCGCTTACTGTATCCAGTTCCTGGGTGTATAACAGATTCAATGAATTTTGTTCCGAATTTCTTCTTGATAAAACAACAGATGCCAGAATATTGTGCCCGTCCTGGTTAAAATCTCTCTTGTAATCAAGTGTGAATGTGTGCGAAAAACCACCTCTGTCACTTTCTTCAAAACTTGTGTAAATATATGGATCGGGGTTTACAGAAGACCATTCTTCATAGCTTTGGTCGGTAATGCCCTCACTAATACGATCACCCATGCGATAAGCGATACTAAGGGTATTCTGAGGATTGATATTAAAATCAATTCCACCCCGAAAACCCCATGAATTTCTCATTCTTTCAAAATCGCCAATACTATTCAGGTAGGTTGTATCGGATCCATAACTTTCGGTACGTGTAAGGGATTGTCCTGGTCTGCCGCGTTGGTTATAGTCGCCTCCGGCATAAAAATTAAACCGTTCCTTTCGGAAATTAATTAGGAAATCACCCCCAAATCGATTGTAACTGCCACCGTCAAGATTGGTAATACCATTGATGCCCTGTAAACGATTCTGCTTCATAACAATATTGATGATTCCTGCAACGCCATCCGGGTCGAAGCGTGCTGAAGGATTTGTTATGATTTCAATATTTTCAATCTGACTGGCAGGAATCTGGTTAAGTATATCATTGGCATCCAATATGCTTGGTTTACCATCTACAAGCACAGTAAAACTACTGCTCCCTCTCAGGCTAACTGCACCGTCAATATCAACAGTAACCGACGGTACATTTTCAAGTATATCAACAGCAGTTCCGGAAGCAGATGTGTGCAACTGGCTAACATTAATTACTTTCTTGTCAATCTGATATGACATAGTTGGCCTGTCGGCTACTACAACAACCTCATCGAGCAATTCATCCGATGGACTCATTTCAATATCACCCAGATCAATGGATTCCTGTTTATCATCAAGTACAACTTCTTCTATTACTTTTTCATTGTAGCCCAGGTAACCGATCTCTATAAAATAGATTCCTTTCTTTACATCATTTAAACGGAAGAAACCATTTATATCTGTAATAGCACCGGTTACCAAAGATCCGTCTTCTGCCTTTTTGATTGTAATTGTGGCAAATTCAAGGGGTACAAGGGTGTTTAAATCATATATAACACCCTTTATTGTTCCGGGCTTTAGCATGCTTTCTACTTCGCCACCAATTAGTAAGATTGTAAATAATGAAAAAGTTATGCTCAGGATTATTTTCTTCTTAATATGTAAATTCATTTTAATATTATATTTCAATTAACCTGAAAGCCAATTTTATTTAATTTGTAAACATCAACTAATTAAAGACATTACAGATAAAATTGTTGAAAGCCTTTAGCTTTCTTAACATAAAAGGCCATCTTCGTAAAAGATGGCCTTTTATAAATATTAGTGTGAACTATACTTTTTATTTTTCATATACTTTCTCTTTTCCTTTCAACCAGATTATTGCTTTCCGGCGTGTTGATAAGATTATCTGGTACATGGCCGGTACAATAACTAGTGTAAGAAAGGTGGCTACTGTAAGTCCGAAAATGACGGTCCATGCCATTGGTGACCAGAATGCGGCATTATCGCCTCCAAAATATATCTGAGGATCAAGATTGGTCATAAGCGAAACAAAGTTGATATTAAGGCCTATTGCCAGAGGAATCAGTCCAAGTACCGTTGTAATAGCTGTTAAAATAACAGGTCTGAAACGGGTTTCGCCTGCTTGCTGAATGCAATCAAGAGATTCTTCGGGAGAAAGAAATTTATTTTCAGGAATATCAAGTTCTGCTTTTTTCTGATCATGTAAATAGTCAGTATAATCAATAAGAACGATGGCATTGTTCACCACTACACCGGCAAGACTTATTATACCAATACCGGTCATAATAATTATAAAGTCCATATTAAAAAGTGCAAGTCCAAAAAATACACCTGCTGTGCTGAATACCACACTTCCTATAATGATAAAAGGTTTGTAAATCGAATTAAATTGTGAAACGAGAATAATAGCAATGAGTGATATGGCAATTAACAGAGCTGTGATCAGAAAATCACGTGCTTCCTGTTGTTCCTGCTGCTCTCCGGTAAACTCATATGCATAACCTTCAGGCATATCATAATCGCTTAAAAGTTCTCTTAATTCTACATTAATTCTATTGGCATTATATCCTGTCAACACATTTGAGCTCAGCGTGATAACCCGTTTAAGGTCAATTCGGTTTACCGAACCATATGTTTTGCTGTATTCAACATCGGCAACCGCTGAAATAGGTACCTGCATCAGCCGGCCTGAACTCTGGCTGCGAAAAGTAATTCGTTGATTCATTAGGCTGGCAAGATTGTTCCTGTATTCTTCCTTTAACCTGAGTTGGATGGGGAACTCTTCTTCACCAATTTTAAAAGTTGATACTTCGAGTCCAAACAATGCAATACGAACGGTGTTGGCGACGGAATACGTTGATAAACCGAAACGCCTGGCCATATCGCGATTAATCTTTACTATAATCTCGGGTTTATCAACATCAAGGTCCATACGTAAACCTTCAATACCTTCAATGCCCGATGATTCAATTTTTCTTTGAATATCTTCAGTTATGTTGATCAGGTTGTCAAAATCTCTTCCGCTAATCTCCAGGTTTATTGCTGCGCCTGTGGGTGGGCCGCTCATATTTTTACTGATATTGAACTCGATGCCCGGATAAGAATTTAGAAGTTTTTCACTTAATTCAGACATTATTTTGCTTGTGTTCAATCCTTCGCGGTTCTCAAATTCCAAAAAAGTAACTGTTATTCTGCCTCTGTTTGGGGTATCTCCGGCATCATTTTCCATTTCTCCTACCGCCCCACGTCCTACTGTAGTAAGAACAGATTTAACAATATTACGATAAGGATCAATAATTTCCTCCACATCTTCCTCGATGATTTTTATCTGACGGTTTGTTTCTTTAATATCAGTCCCAATTGGAAGCTCAGCAATGATATTAATGTATTTGGGTTCATTATCCGGGAAAAATAAAACATTGGGTTGGCGAATTCCAAGAAATACTACAGAAATAAGGAGAAAAACAATGGTACCTGCAACAAAGAAATACGGGCGCTTGCCTTTTAATGCAAATTGTAATGTACGCCGGTAAAGGTCTTCATTAAACGGAAGAAGCTTGCTCCTGAAGAAATCAGATAACCGACTGAAAACGAAATAACCAAGAGCAATGATTATTGCAATTAGTATAAGAATATTGGCCCACAGAGTAATTTCTAAAACATGCAATAAAATTCCGGCCAAAATCAGGCTGCTTATAATTATGAGTCTGATGCGGGTTTTCTTTTTGCGGTTTACAGAACTTCTGCCGTTTTGATTATCTGCTTCGCCTTCTTTGAAGAAGGACTCTGAAAATACGGGTATAATTACCAGCGCTACAAAAAGAGAAGATGTTAGAACTATAATCAATGTGAGTGGCAGATATTTCATAAACTCACCT
Organism: Bacteroidales bacterium; assembly: GCA_046261715.1. GTDB lineage: Bacteria > Bacteroidota > Bacteroidia > Bacteroidales > UBA7960 > SKVR01. The sequence goes on along the minus strand of JBHEOF010000023.1, from coordinate 25,250 downwards.
ACAATTCCTCCCCAGAATGCAAGGGGAAGAAATGCTGAAAGTGTAGTTGCAGTTGAGGTAATAATAGGCCAGGCTATTTCGCCGATAGCTCTTTTAGCAGATTCGAAAACACTATAACCACGTTCAACATATCTGTAAATATTATCAACTGCAACAATGGCATTGTCAACCAGCAAACCCAGTGCAAGAATTAGTGAAAACAAAACGATCATATTGATCTGTATATCGGCTATTCCAAAAACAAGAAAGGAAATAAGCATCGACATAGGTATTGCTATACCCACAAAAAGTGCATTTTTTAAACCCAGGAAAAAGTAAAGAACCAAAATAACCAGTATTATAGCCATAATAACACTGTTTTCAAGATTACTGAGTTGGGTCCTGATCTCCTCGGACTGATCATTGGTAATTGTAATATTCAGTTCATCGGGAATATTTCCTTCTTTTCTTGATTCATCAAGGGTAATCATAATCTTTTCAGTTGCTGAAAGCAGATTTTCTCCTGCTTTTTTTACAACCTGCAATGAAACCACAGGCTGATCATCAAGCCGGGCAAAACTCGCCGGATAGGCATATGTATCAGTAATTTCAGCTACATCACGAAGAAAAACGATATGCCCTCCTTCCTGTTTAATTATTATTCCTTCCATCTCCCGAACGTCGGTAAATTCACCATCAGATCGCACTGCCCAGCGGGTTAAATCATCGAAGAGCAACGAACCTCCCGATATAGAAATATTCTCCTGCATAATGGCATTCTCGATGTCCTGGAAGCTTAATTCAAGCGCATCAAGTTTAATGGGGTCTACATTGATCTGGATTTCTCTTTCGTCAATTCCCGTTATGTCAACTTTGGATATTTCAGAAATTGCTTCGATTTCTTCTTCCAGAAAATCGGCAAAACGTTTCAACTCGTTAAGCGTAAAATCTCCTGAAAGGTTTATGTTTATGATGGGAAATTCAGAAAAATCAATATCCAATACCACCGGATCGGCGGGGAGATCGCTTGGCAGATCTCCTTTAACCCTGTCAACCGCATCTTTTACATCCTGCAGTGCAGCCTTTATGTCTACATCTGTTTGAAATTCTACAAAGATGCTGGAGTTGTCCTGGGTTGAAGTAGAAGATAATTTTTTAATACCGGTAATGGTATTAATTTCATTTTCCAGGGGGCGTGTAATCAGGTTCTCGATGTCAACGGGCGGATTCCCCGGATAAATAGTTTGAACCAAAACAGTTGGTATAACTACATCAGGGAACAGTTCTTTGGGTAACGACCGGTAGGTTAATGTGCCAAAAACAGCAAAAAGCAAAGTGAGAAGAAAAATCGTATTTTTATTTTTCAGGGCAAAGGTTGTAAGCCCGAACTCACGGAATTTTATTTTATCAGGTTTTTTCGGATCCATTTTTTTGTGTTTTCAAAAAGTTCGTTTTTCAATTTTTCCGGATGTAATTGTATCCTTTCAAAAAAAAGTGATTACTTATTCGTTATTGCTGTCATCTCTGATGGAATACTAATCAGTGTACCATCGTTTACCCTGTTATGTCCCTGGTCTATTATAAGGTCACCAATTGAAATCCCGGATATTATCATTGTTTTTCCTTCTCCGGCAGGTCCTCTTTCAATGTATGTTTTATTTGCAATCCAGTCTTCATTCTCATCTTTGGTAACCGTAAATACATAATGCCCCTGGAGATCCTGCTTGATGAGTATTGATGGAATTACAAGAGCATCATCAGTTGAGAATGAGGGAATGCTCATGCTTGCCACCATGTTAGGTTTAAATTTCTGATCGCGGTTATTAATTCGAAGCTGAAGTCTGAATGTCCGGTTTTCGGGATTTATAACATTACCCAAACGGTGAATAGGAAATCGTTCTTCATAATCAGGATAGGCAGGAAATCTTAAGATGACCTGATCATCAGGATCAATATCGGGTAAAAAAGATTCAGAAACATCTGCATTTATATAAAGGTTATCCAGATTTATCATTTGCATTACCCTATTGCCTGGCATGGCCAGTTCACCTTCTTTGGTAAATATATCATCCACAATACCATCAAAAGGTGCAGTCATAACAGCCATATCCAGTTGCGATTCAAGGGTTTTTAATCTTGATTGCAAACTCTCGTAGTTGTTGCGCGCTTCAAGAAATTGTATCTCGCTGCCAATTTCCTGTTCCCATAAACTTTTTTGCCGGTTATAAACCGTTTGCGCCAGTTGAAGTGAAGTTTTTACTTCAGAAATATTGTTTTCAATCACATTTGTATTCAAGCGGGCAAGCTCCTGGTCTCTTTTTACCCTTTGTCCTTTCTCAACAAATATTTCTTTAATTTGTCCGCTGGTCTCGGGGCTTATCATTGCATATTGAACAGGTTCAACGCTTGCGTTTACATTGAAGTACTTATCAAAGGGTTGTGGTTGTATTTTCATCACAGTAACGGGTGTCCGCAAACGATTCTGCGGAATCTCCCCCAATGCTTCAAGTTCCCGTTCCAGTTCCGAAACTTTCTGGTTTAGTTCAACAATCTGTTCATTGTATTCGGTAATCTTTTGCCGAATATCCTCTACATCGCCTTTTTGTTCATTGTTATTGTCACAGGCAACAAAAATGAACATTACAATAAAAGCAACAAAGGCAATTCTTCTGCTGACAAGCAAACTTTTATAAAAATTTGATAATCTGTGAACAAGTAACTTTTTCATAATTCTAATATTTGGATATAATGAAGTTCTGATGTAATTATTTTTAAAATTCGTTTTTATAATCGACCCAGTGCCTTTTCGAGTTTATTTTTGGCATTGAGCAATTCAAACATAGCATTGATATAACCGGACTGGGTTGAAAGGAACTGATCACTTGCCTGGGTAAGCTCAAGGCTTGTTGCCAGACCTTCGCGGTACATAATTTGTGTTCGCTGAAGTATCTTTTCTGCAAGTTCAAGATTATCCTTTTCGCTATTGTATTGCTCTAGGGCTGTTTGCATACCTGAATAGGCTTCCTGTTTCTGCAACATGAGATTTTGTTTAATCTGCAGGGTATTATTTTGTGCCTTTTCCAGTTCGAGTCGTGCCTGTTTTACTTTGGAAGCCCGAAGTCCGCTGGAGAAGATTGGGATATTTATATTTAATCCAATGATTGATGTAGGATACCATGGGTTACCGCTTTTAAAAAAATTGAATTCATTACGGAAAGCATTTTCCTGACGTGTGTAAAATGCTGAAACGTTCGGCAAATAAAAACTCCATTCACGGCGCACTGTCATAAGCTGCATTTTCTCCTGCGATTGCATGATGCGAAAATCAATGTGATTTTCAGGGTTGAATTCATGAGCACTTATGATCCCTGAAGAAGTGTTTATAAATAAATCTTCAAGTTTATCGGTAAGCTCCAGGGGATGTTCCACATCCAACCCGATCTGAAACTTCAGCATATTAAGTGAAAGCTCTTTTTGTCTTTCCATGCTGGCGATTCTGTTTTTCAGGTTGGCTACAGTAAGTTTTAGCTGGTCAACGTTTATGGCATCAGTAAATCCTGCATCAAACATCTTTTGCGTTTCAAACAAAGTCTTTTCAAGGTTTTCCAGATTTTCCCGCATTATTTCCAGATTTTGCGCTGTGGCCAGATTCAAATAATAGGTTTCAGTTACCATACTGCTGATCTCTATTTCAGATTTCCGGAAAGTTTGTTGACTTAACTCCCTGAAAATACGTGCAGCCTGTAAACCAACTATATAACTTCCGTCAAAAATCAGTTGATTTACTGAAAATGTTGCTGTTAAGTTTTGTTCGGTACCAAACTGAACCTCTGCAAATTCTCCCGGTTCACCACCAAAAAATTCTGCAGGTATCAGGTTGGTTGGTATATCGGTAAAATACTGGTATCCAACAGAACCTTCAACCTGCGGTAACCCCGATGCAGTAATTTCCCATACCTGCCTTGCTGCAATATTGGCATCTGCTTTGGCATTTCTGAGCTCCAGGTTATGTTCAAGAGCATATTTGCGTGCATCCTCAAGACTCAATCTTAGTGGTTCTTCGCCATAAGAGAACTCTGCCGAAATTAATAAACCTGCCAGGCAGACAGATTTGAAAATGGATAAAATGATTGTTCTGAAATTCATATTGCTATTATTTTCTTTTTTCGTCTTTTTACAAAATTATTTTGTGTAATAAGATATTTAAAATGTAATACGGTGAATGGCTTATATATGTGGGTGAATAAGCAAATTAAACTACCCGACACGTGTTTTGTTTATTAAAAAGTTACCATTTATGTATGTTTTTTTCCAGATAATCTATTCCTTTTTTGTTGGATATGCCTCTGATATGGTAAATGAAAAGTGTTCTGAATACTTCTGTTAAAGAATACTTATCCAGGGGTTGCCACAAATCGGTCTGGTACATTTCCATTCTTGAAACATAGGCCCTTGCAATTATTTCATAATTCAGATCATCGCTGTATAATCCTTCATTAATACCTGTTTCTATATTATTTATGATATGTCTGTAAATTTCTTCACGCTTAAATTCCAATACTTCATCCCACACATCCGGATAATACTTTTGTAAATCGTAAGTAAGTGATGCATTAGAGTTTTTCAGATGTTCGGCAAAAAAAATTGTCATCATCATCAACTGATCAATTGCATTTGCCCCGGGTTTATTCAGCATATCGTTTATGCCACATTTTTGTATATGTATAAGATGATGAATTACTTTTTTTACTACATCTTTTTTATCTGCAAAGTGTAGATACAATGTTTTTTTTGAAACTCCTAACTCACGTGCAAGGTCATCCATAGTTACACTTTTGATTCCGTAGCGGAAGTAGATGTCTGCTATTTTCTGTATGATATCCTGCATCTTTTTGCGGGGCTTTTTAATATTGATGTTTTTATTGTTTGCTTTTATAAACTTGGGAAACTAAAATTACAAAAAAAGTTTCCTGGGTGTAACAAGTTTTTTTGGGTATTGTTTTACAGATGGGAAAATTTTTATTGGATTTGTCGAAAGTAATATCTGTAGCCTGAATTTGCATAGTCTTTACTGTCCTACAGCTCTTCTCACTGCATATCGTCCGAATCTTCGTCTTATTCTGTCGAGTGTTTGGTAAAGGCTTATCATTTCGGGTGTATCTTCAAACATATGCAGTTGCTGCGATCCGCTTACCAGGTGGCTCAGGCGCACGCCCACCAGGCGTATAAGCATGCGGCGGGTGTAAAGTTTGTGAAAAAGTTCGCGGGCGGTTTGTAGCAGGACATGATCAAAGGCTGTGTAGGGGATTCGCTTTTGCAGGGTGTAGGTGTCGAAATTTGCATAGCGTATCTTTACCGTAATGCAGGCGGTGAGTTTATTTTGCGAACGCAGGTCGTAACACAGCCCTTCTACCATAGTGGCAAGCAGGTTGTTGATACCGGCAATGTCAATGGTATCCTGATCGAAGGTATGCTCGGTACTTATGGATTTACGTTCCCAGCGGTTGTATACCGGCGTGTTATCAATACCACGCGCCCGCTTCCATATATCAATTCCGTTTTTGCCCATTAAACGTTCCAGCATTTCCATGGGCATCTGTTGTAGCAGTGCCACCTTGTCGATACCCAGGTTGCGCAGACTGATGTAGGTTTTTTCACCAATCATGGGAATCTTACGGATGGATAGGGGCGCCAGAAAAGGGATGATGGCAGGTTTCTCCACATATAACTCACCGTTGGGTTTGGCTTCACCCGTGGCAACTTTAGCTACGGTTTTGTTGGCCGACAGCCCGAAACTGATGGGCAAACCGGTTTCTTTGATGATGGTATGGCGTAGTTCGTGCGTCCATTTCAGGCTGCCGAAAAAGCGATCCATACCTGTAATGTCGATATAGTGTTCATCAATGGATGCTTTTTCATAAAGGGGAGCCTTATCGGCAATCACATCCGTTACCAGGTTGGAATATTTGGTGTAAGCTTCCATGTCGCCACGTATTACAATGGCATCAGGGCAAAGCTGCAGTGCCATCTTCATGGGCATAGCCGAGCGTACTCCGTAACGGCGGGTTTCGTAGCTGCAACTGGCTACCACACCACGGCCCGATGTACCGCCAATAATCACAGGTCTGCCCTGCAGACTGTTGTTGAGCAGCCGCTCTACCGACACAAAGAAAGTGTCGAGATCAAGATGGACGATATGGCGGTTAATAGAACCCATTGTTTAAATTAAATGCTGAGAAACAAAGTTTCGAAGTCCCGTCCATACGGGATCAGATATTTTATTGTATGATAGTTTTACAATCATAAATCATGTTTGTAATTTAATCAAAAAGATGTATCTTCGTGAGGGAATTTTGTTAAAAAAAATATACAGCATCTTAACTTATTGTTTTTCATCATATAAATATTTGCAGTCATGGAACTTCATTTTGCAACCAACCTGAAATTGATGCGCAAGCGCCGCAAGCGCACCCAGGATGATGTGGCTTTCACTACAGGTATCAAGCGTCCTACCCTCAGCGGATACGAAAACAGCGGGGTACTGCCCAGTGTGGAAAACCTGCTGGCCCTTTCCGATTATTTCGGCATATCGGCCGACACACTGCTGCGGGTTGATCTGCACAAGCTTTCCGAATATCAGCTTTCGCAACTGGAGCGGGGAGGCGATGTGTATGTAAAGGGAAGCAACATACGTGTACTGGCAACCACCATCGATAAAAGCAACCGCGAAAATATAGAGCTGGTCACCGAAAAAGCCAAGGCAGGTTATAGCACCGGATTTGCTGATCCGGAGTATATTAAAGAATTGCCGCGTTTTCAGCTCCCTTTTTTGTCGGCCAATAAAAAATACCGCAGTTTCCAGGTAAGCGGCGACTCTATGCTTCCCATACCCGAAGGAGCATGGATTACCGGCGAATTTCTTCAGGACTGGGATAATATTGTGAGCGGGCAACCTTATATCATTCTTACCCTAAATGACGGTGTAGTTTTTAAAATTGTTGAAAACCAGATAACAGAAAGGGGTGTACTGCGCTTATATTCTCTCAATACCCTTTATCAGCCTTATGACGTTAATGTGGCAGATGTACGCGAGGTATGGCGGTTTAAAAACTTCATTGCTGAGGAAATACCGGGAGATGGTACATCGCAGCAAAGCCTGGCACGAATGGTAATGGAGCTTAAAAGGGATGTACAGGAAATCAAAGTAAAGTTAAAATAGGAGCCGGATCATGGATTTGAACTTTTTTTACTACTACTGCTTGTACATGTTAAAGGTTTACTTATGAATAAAATTTTGAAGATAGATTTAAATAATAATGGCTTAAGCAGATCTTTTACGGGTATTTTGCTGCTGCTTTTTTTATTGACAGGATTACATACTAAACTGGTTTCACAATCTTTACCCTACAGCAACAGCCATTTTATTACTGTTGATGAATTAAAGCTGCACTACCGGCTCTGGAATGTGGAACAAGAAAATATTCGGGGAAATGTTTTTATGGTACATGGATTTGGCGGTTCAACCTTCTCATGGGAGCAGGTTGCCGATAGTCTTCAGCAATTGGGCTATCGTGCCGTTGCTGTTGATGTACCACCTTTTGGCTACAGCGATCGTGCACCCCGGCAGAACCAGTCGGTAACTTACCGGGCAGCACTTTTTAATGCCTTTCTCAGTCAGCAGTTTACTGGAGAAAAGTGGCACCTGGCAGGTCATTCAATGGGAGGGGCAATAGTGCAGGGCATGGCAATTCTATACCCTGAAAACTTTGTAAGTGTAAATTTTGTAGGTGCTGCATTGTTTTCTTCCATCAATGAGGGAAGCAGTCATATACCCTTTTTTCTCAGAATCCCCGGTGTTAGTGCTTTTCTGGGGAATCTTGCAGAAGAGTGGTTTATTACATCCGAAAGGGTGGAAGGCTTTCTTGTATCAGCATACGGGCAGCAACCTACTCATCAACAACTGAATGCCTATCTGAAACCTTTGAGCATACCCGGTACCGCAACTGCAATTCTTAATGCTGTGCGTTTCAGCAATGAAATCCATGAACTTCAGGCTTCTGATCTTGAAATTCCTGCTATTGCTATTTGGGGTGCTGAAGATTCCTGGGTGCCTGTAGACTCACGAAGAAAAATGATTGCACAAATGGAAAATCTGAAGCTGGTTTTTATAGATGATGCCGGGCACAATCCCACCGAAACCCATTTTTCGCAATTCATGGTCATTTACCTTGATTTCCTCAATGATTTTTAGTTTGGAAATCTCTAAAGTTTTATTTTTCTACCAGGTGAATTCTGCTACTCAAAAAGGAAAGAGATCATTATAATTTTTGAATTAAGCCGGTCAATGGAATTGGCAAACATGCTGTTTTCTCTTGACAGCATATCTCTCATTCCGAAAGATGCTTTAATCTCAGTTGAGAATTTGAAGAAATAGAAATAGTAGTCAAACCCCACACCTAGTTCATAAAAGAAATCATTTTTGCCAATGGTTACAAGCAACTCATCTTCAAAATCTTCTTTGTCTTCAACTGAAGCCAGGTCGTAACTGTATTTGAGCCCGCCAATTACATAAACACGTGTGTTAAGCATCCTTACCGATTTGTATTTCAAATGCAGGGGAAAATCAATGAATGTGCTTTCAAGCTTTTGTGTTCGCGTAATGGGACTGCTGTCCTTAATACCTTGATATATAATATTACGATCCCCGAATGTTAGTGTTGGAATAAAACGCAGGTCCCATTGGTCAGTCAAACGAAGATTAGAAACAATACCAATATTAAAACCGTTTTCTGCACGGGTCATTACTGAATTTAGAGTATCAAATTCAGCGATGAGGTTACCGGCCATTTCTACATTTTGCAGATTGCTTATGGGCTTTAAGGAGAAATCCATCTTGTTGAGCCCGAGAGAAAACCCAAAATGATAGTCCTTTTGATCATGATCAGTGCGGTTTTCAAATCTGAATGCACGATTTCTCTGCGAATGGGCCGGGCTCACTGCCGTTATAAAAAACAACAGCGTAAAAATAAAAACAAAAAAACTGCTTTTTGTGGTCACTTTATCTAAATTAAAAAATGATGTTAATACTTTTCTGCTGGGCTATATGCTCAAAAACGTATATTGATGTTTAATATTGCGATAAAGTTATTGAAATATTTTTTGATCGGGTCCATGACAATGAGTTGCAGTAATCAGAACAATAATAAGTATACCTGGTAAATGCATTGCAGTTGGTATTTATTTTACTGCTTCATACAAATAGGTAATTCCCATAGTAAGCTTTTTCGATCGTGCAGTTTTAAAACCACTTTCTTTGAGAAGATCGGTAAAATTGTCTCCATAAGGAAATGTTTTAACTGATTCTGGTAAGTATTTATAAGACTCGTAACTTCCGCTGAAAAATTTCCCCCAAACGGGTAATATGAAATTAAAATACATACTGTAGCCTTGTTTTACCGGAAATTTGTCAGGCATTCCAAACTCAAGTATCATCAAAACCCCTCCCGGTTTAAGTATCCTGTATATTTCTTTAATTCCTTTAAGCGGCGTTTCAAAATTACGTACTCCGTAAGAAACTACTGCTGCATCAAAGCTTTTATCTTTGAATGGAAGGTTTTCAGAATCGCCAACTTGCAGTGTTATGATATTTTGTAAATCTTTCTTTTGAATCTTTTTCTCGCCCATCTCCAGCATGACTTCTGCTATATCGATACCCACAATTTTCGTTGGCTTTAGTTTTGACAACTCTATGGCAAGGTCTGCTGTGCCGGTAGCCACGTCAAGAATGCTATCAGGCTTATATCCGGCAAGATCTTTCCTTAGTCTTCTTCGCCAACTGCGATCAATTCCCAGAGACAGAAAATGATTGAGGTAATCATATTTGTGGGCAATTTTATTAAACATCCCGCGAACTTCTTCTTTTTCAGCCATCATACAAAAATTGTCGATTATTTTTTATTTTGATAGGATTGTTTCCAATTCCGGTATTATCTGATCATATACTTAAACCTAAATTCTTATGGTGCCAGTCTTATCCTTTTCCAGGTATTTTTATTATCTGATTTTATGTAACGTATTCTGTCATGTAATCTGCCTGGTCGTCCCTGCCAGAATTCAATCATATTCGGAATTATTCTGTAACCTCCCCAGAAACCTGGCCGGGGAATAGGTTTGTCTTCAAATTTCTTTTTTAGTTGCGAAAAATTCTCAACCAATACATCTCTGCCGGGTATTTCAGTACTTTGCTCAGAAACCCATGCACCCAGCTGACTTTCCCTGGGGCGTCTTTTAAAATATTCATCCGATTCTTTTTCAGTTACTTTTTTAATTACTCCTTCTATTCTTACCTGCCTCTCAAGCTCCAACCATAAAAATACCAGACTACCTTTTGGATTTTTTTCAATATCTTTTGCTTTCCTGCTTTTATAGTTTGAGTAAAATATGAATCCTTTACTGTCAACTTCTTTTAAAAGTACAATACGTGCGCTTACATTACCCTCCAGATCTGCAGTAGCAAGTGTCATTGCATTGGGTTCGGGTAAACCTGCAGATACAGCCTGATCAAACCAATGGTTAAATTGTTCAAGTGGATCAGGCAAAGCTTCATAATGGCTCAATCCGCCTTGCGAATATTCCTTACGGTAATCATGTAATTTCTTGATTTCAGTCATTGCTGAAAAACATCAGTTTGAATTATTTTACTGTTTTCTAAGGGTATTTACAACAAAGTTATTTTGCGATAGTTCATGAAGAATTTATTCAGGTTTTGCCATAAATGGTTAACCCATTAACAACAGTTAAAAAGTAGTACAATATATTTTACCTGTAATTTCTTAATCGTTAATTCTGAAAAGCCCTGTTTGGTATTATTAAGAAAAATTTTTAGCGGTCTCTACCTAAGTTCTGACAATGCTGTTTTTATTCTTTTGATTGCTTCTTTCAGCAGATCATTGGAAGTAGCGTATGAAAATCTTACACAAGCCGGTGATCCGAAGGCATCGCCAGGTACAAGTGCTACATGAACTTTATTTAGAATATACATACAAAAATCTGAAGAGTTACTGATCATTTGATCTCCATTTTTTTTACCAAAGTAACTGCTTACATCAGGAAATATATAGAATGCTCCCTGTGGTATATTGGTTTTTATACCGGGAATTTCTTGCATAAGATCAAGTACCATATCGCGTCTTTCCCTGAACTTATCAAGCATAGCATAAGTTTCCTGCGGTAAGGTATGCATCGCTTCTTCGGCAGCTTTCTGCCCTATGGAACAAGTAGCGGATGTAAACTGCCCCTGCAGTTTGGTGGCAGCTTTGGCAATATCGATATGCGACGCAAGGTAACCCACACGCCAGCCTGTCATGGCAAATCCCTTGGAAACCCCATTAATCAATATAACACGGTCCTTAATACTTGTAAACCGGGCTATACTTTCATGATCTTTGTTGAAGTTGATCAATTCATAAATTTCATCAGAAATGATATAAATATGCGGATTCTTTTCAAAAACCTTTGCAAGCGCTTCAAGTTCTTCACGACTGTATACTGATCCGGTAGGATTACACGGACTTGAAAAAAGAAACACTTTGGTTTTTCCAGTTATTGCATCTTCCAGTTGTTTTGCTGTAATTTTAAAATCATTTTCGATGCCTGCTTCAATAAAAACATGCTTCCCTTCAGCAAGAGTAACCATTTGATTATAACTAACCCAATAAGGAGTTGGAATAATCACTTCATCGCCAGGATCAACCAGACAAAGCAGAGTATTCATTATTGCCTGTTTGGCACCTGTACTTACAACAATTTCTTCAGCATTGTAATCCAGGTTGTTATCTCTTTTGAGCTTTTTTGCGATTGCTTGTCGGAGCTCATTATAACCATTTACAGGAGTGTAAAAAGTATAATTGTCATCAATGGAATTTTTTGCTGCCTTTTTTATGTTATCCGGAGTAAAGAAGTCCGGTTCGCCGAGGCTCAGGTTAATTACGTCATGCCCCTGGGCTTTGAGCTCTCTGCTTTTTCTTGACATAGCCAGTGTTTCTGACTCAATCATTTGATTAATCCGTTTTGATAAATTTATCATGTTTCAATATGTGTTAAAAGGTACAATGAATGATGTGTTGATTTATTATAGGGTGATATATCTATTAATTGAGCAAAAATAAGAATTTAAAACTGATTAAATTTTGAATAGTAGTATTGTAAAATTTACTAACAATTGCTGTTTTGGTCAATTTACAATATTACATTATTATCTTTGCTCATATTTATTAAGAACGGATAATATGGAAGATATTTTTCAAATAATTGGTTATTTGCTTCCTGCAATTGTTGTTTTTTTAACGGCATGGTATATTCTAAAAGAATTTTTCAGGCAGGAAGAACGCAAACGTCAACTTAAACTTCTTGAGGAAAAACAAAAGCTATCCTTTCCTTTAAGGCTACAGGCCTATGAGAGAATAGTGCTTTTTCTTGAAAGAATTTCTCCGGGAAATCTTGTAATGCGGATTAACAAGCCTGATCTGAAAGTAAAACAATTTCAGCAATTGCTGATCAAAACAATCAGAGATGAATATGATCATAATCTTTCTCAGCAATTATATATCACCCATGATGCATGGGAATTGGTAAAAAGTGCAAAAGAGGAAATGATCAGACAAATTAACATCTCAGCCGGCAAACATGATGAAAATGCATCGTCAGCAGAATTGAGTAAGTCATTGCTTGAGATGAGTATCGATAAGCTGGCAACAAGAAAAGCACTTAATTTTATTAAGACTGAAGCCCGTAAATTATTATAAGGGCTGTTGGTTATGTATACAGATGGTATTTTGAAAAACAATTACCTGATAATAAAATGACGATTTATGAAAATACAGTTGAACAACAGATCTGAGATTATTGAAAATCATCAAAGAATAACTGTAAATCAGCTACTTGGATTAAAAAATTTTACTTATAAAATGCTCCTTGTACGAATAAATGACAGTACCATAAAAAGAGAAGAGTACGATAAAACTTTTATTAAAGAAGGAGACAAAGTTGCAGTGATCCATCTTATGACCGGAGGATAAAATTATATTTCCGAAACAAAGTGATGAATTCCTATCAGGCTGTCATAGAGTTCACCAGGTTCTCTGTAATAAATAAAAATGGTGTATTCATTTTCAGTAACAGAATGGCTCCCCTCAAACATTGATGGATCTGCTATTTCAGTATTATCTTCAAGATAGGCATATTTGTAATCGTAAAAACCTTGCTTGAGCAGCAAAACAAGCTCATATCGCGAATCCCGGTAATTGTATTCCATCCTGTTTTCTGATGTAAAATTCCACCCGGTAAGTTCTCCCATTACATAAACATTACCGTTTGCCATTGGGCTGGGTGAAGGGAGCGCAAAATGTACCCGTGTATAATCTCCTTCAAGCATATCGTCAGGGTAATCTTCATTTTTGATTAAGAACCGGCCATTGATATCATTTGATGTTGTGTACTGTAAAAATCTCCTGTTTCTGTCCGGTAGCAGAATTACATCCCATCCACCTGAAATCGGATTGATTTCGTTTACTCTCAAGCTCCTGTATCGCAGACTCTTGGTGTCAAAGTTTCTGAATTCATTACCTCCCTCAAATAACATTACATCTTCCTGGTCATAAATCAACATGTTACCCTGTACAAGTCTGGGTTTAATATCATAAATGGCATTATCCCAACGTCCATTTTGTGTAATTACTACTTTAAGGTCGCGAAAAGGATTAGAAATGGGGTAAAGGCTTGTGTTAATGCGAAAGTCAATTTCCTGCATAATATCGCGGTATTGTAAATTTACTGCTTGTCTTACCCTTGCATCAACAGTTAATTTCTGTTCAAAAACCATAAATCTTTTTGTGAAAATTACATTATCAGGATCTCCATCAAGGAAAACTTTCATTATATAATTACCTGAAATAACGGGACTCATATTGTTATTGGGAAACTCTAGCTGATAATGTGTATAACCCACACGAGTATTTCTTGAGAAGGCATAATCTTCAATCCGGTCCTCATAAAACCCTTGAATATATTCGTATTCCATTAATTCAGAAGGTTGCCACAAAGCATTGCAGTGTATTATGGTATAGGCATAATTTTTATGATCACCATCAAGGTCATCAAACCTTAAAATTAGCTTCTCAGATGAATTTAATTCTATAATAGGAGGGGTTAATTCCCATCCTTTTCTGTTAAACAAAACACTTTTAATGTTGTTTGAGTAAATATAATCGCCAAACTTCATGAAGTCTTTTTGGTAATAGTCTTCTGCCGGGGGCTGATTATGAGTGTTTTCAGGATTGATTTTAGATTCTTCTGTAATTAGAGAATTATTTCTTTTTTCACCTTCAAAATTTTTATTGTTTGCATATGGAGATAGTGAAATAAAAATTAAGGTAAATGTGAGTATAAATACCTTAATTTTGCGGGTTGTAAAAATGATGTAAAGCATCAGCAAGTATATTTTTTGGTTAAAAACGCAATGAATTATATAAATATTTTAATTTTTTAATAAGATTTTGTTAATTGATAGATTTCAATTATTTAAAATTATCTATAAATTTGTCATTTAAAATCGTTCAAAATAAGATCCAATAAAATGTCAAAGATAATCAAGATCAAAAAAGGATTGAACATTCCTATTGAGGGAGAAGCAGAAAAAATTCTTAATTCTGCTCCACGTTCAACCACCTATGGTGTTTGTCCTCCCGATTTTCATGGTCTTACCCCCAAAATGCTAGTAAAAGAGGGAGAAAAGATAAAGGCTGGAACACCATTGTTTTTTGATAAATATAATGAAAAAATCATTTTCACTTCACCTGTCAGTGGTATTTTTTCTGATTTGGTGCGGGGTGAAAAGCGGCGAATCCTGAAATTGGTCATACAAGCTGATGATTCTGATGAATATGTTGATTTTGGAGCTGCTGATCCTGATCAAATTTCCCGTGACGAAATTATTAATAAACTTTTGCAAAGTGGTCTTTGGCCTACCATACGTCAACGACCCTATTCAATAATTGCCAATCCTGATGTTAAACCAAGAGCTATTTTTATTTCAGCATTTAACAGTGTGCCTCTTGGTGCAGATCTTGATTTTATAATAAATGGACAGGAAAAGGAATTTCAAACCGGATTAAATGTTCTTGGTAAACTTACAGATGGCAAGGTGCATTTGAGCCTGCACGAAGAGAAAAATCTTAGCAATGCATTTTTAAATGCCAAAGGAGTTGAATTGCACAAATTTTCAGGAGTTCATCCTGCCGGGAATGTTGGAATCCAGATACATCATATTGATCCTGTAAACAAAGGAGATATTGTATGGTATGTGGATGTGCAGAATATTATTATTATAGGCAGATTATTTGAAAAAGGTATTTACGATGCATCAAAAATTATTGCCCTTGCCGGATCAGAAGTTCTTAATCCAAGATATTACAGAGTAGTTTCCGGTGCAGGTATAGCTGATATTATTTCAAAAAATCTGCGTGTTGAAGAAGGAATCAATCACAGATTTATTAGTGGCGATGTATTAAGTGGAACCCAGGTTTCAAAAAATGATTATCTCAGGTTTTATGATGAATTGGTTTCTGTTATTCCTGAAGGAGATGAACCGGAATTATTTGGCTGGATTATGCCAAATTTGGATAAGTTTAGTATTTCAAGATCCTTTCCTGCATTTCTTATGCCATGGAAAAAATTCAGACTGAATACCAATGTAAGAAGTGGGGAAAGACCATTTGTTGTAACCGGCGTTTATGAAAAAGTATTACCAATGGAAATCATGCCAATGCAATTGCTCAAATCTATCATGATCAACGATATTGATATGATGGAGAAACTTGGTATTTATGAAGTAGCTCCCGAAGATTTCGCTTTGTGTGAGTACGTGTGTCCTTCCAAAATTCAAATTCAGGACCACATAAGAGAAGGCCTTGATATTATACGTAGTGAGTTTGCTTAATTGAATTTTTCAAGATATTATTAACCCAAAAAATCAATAAATTGAAGGCGTTAATTAATTTAGTAGAAAAGAAAGTAAAGCCCAACTTTGAACCAGGAGGACGTTTTGAGAAGTTTCATCGCACTTTCGAAGCTTTTCAAACCTTACTTTATGTAAAAGGTGATGTTACCCGGTCCGGGGCACATATTCGTGATGCCATAGACATGAAGAGGACAATGATGCATGTAATCATTGCTTTAATACCTCCACTTTTATTTGGGATATGGAACGTTGGTTTCCAACATTACCGTGCTATAGGATTGGATGTGTCATTTATGGATCAGGCTGTTTTTGGACTGGTTAGGGTTCTTCCAATAATTATAGTAAGTTATGTTTCGGGTTTAGCTGTAGAATTTATATTCGCTTCCATGCGCGACCACGAAGTAAATGAAGGATTCCTGGTAACGGGGATGTTAATTCCTCTTATAATTCCTGTTACCACACCCCTTTGGATGGTTGCATTAGCTACAGTTTTTGCAGTTATTATTGGCAAGGAAGTTTTCGGAGGTACAGGTATGAATATATTGAATCCTGCATTACTGGCTCGTGCTTTCCTGTTCTTTGCTTATCCCTCTTACCTTTCGGGAGAAGTTTGGATTGATACAACCCTTCAGGAGGGGCAACAACTGATTGATGGTTTTTCAGGCGCTACTGCACTTGCTGTGCAAGCTGCAGGACAAGGGAATATGCCGTCCGACTTTGATATGTTCTTTGGCTTTATACCTGGTTCAATAGGTGCGACTTCAACTTTTGCTATTTTATTGGGGGCAATTTTTCTGGTTGCAACCGGTATAGGTAGCCTGCGGATAATGGCTTCGGTTTTTATCGGAGGTCTTTTTATGGGTCTTGTTTTCAATCTTTTTGCTGTTAATGATTTTATGGCACTTCCTGCTTATAAGCATTTGATCATGGGTGGTTTTGCCTTTGGTGCTGTGTACATGGCAACCGATCCGGTATCAGCATCGCAAACAGGTTTTGGAAAATATTTTTATGGCTTTTTGATTGGGGTTATTACGGTTTTGATAAGGGTTGTTAACCCTGCATATCCTGAAGGAATAATGCTTGCCATCTTATTTATGAATGTTTTTGCACCACTTATTGATCATTATGTAGTGGAAGCAAAAGTGAAAAAACGCTTGAAGCGCATGGATAAAGTTCGTTTACAAGCTCAGGCTTAATACTTTAAAAAAAGAAGAAAATGAGTAACCGGTATATTTTTATTTATGCTTCTGTAATGGTTATCGCTGTGGCGTTGGTGTTATCTACTGCGGCAACCCTGCTCAGGCCATTGCAGGAAAGGAATATGCGCATTGAAAAAATGCAGAATATATTATCTACAATAGGTATTTCTTCACCCCGGGGAGAAGCAATAGAGTTGTTTGAAGAATATATAATTGAAACCAAAGTTCTCAACAATAAAGGAGAAGAAATTGAAGGCGATGCTTTTGAAGTGGATTTGCAGGATGAAAACCGCAAACCGGTTGAAGAAAGACAGTTACCTTTATATGTTGCTGAGCTGGATGATGAATTGTATTATATCGTTCCTGTAAGAGGTAACGGTTTGTGGGGGGCAATATGGGGCTATCTGAGCTTCCTTGGTGATATGACAACCGTTGCCGGCGCCAACTTTGATCATGCCAGTGAAACACCCGGATTGGGTGCCGAAATTGCCGATCCACCGTTTCAAAATCAGTTTGAAGGGAAGAAAATCTTTGATGAATCCGGAGATTTCCAGTCAATTACAGTTGTAAAAGGCGGTGCCCCGGCAGGTGACCCACATGCTGTTGATGGCATTAGTGGTGGTACAATTACATCCAATGGTGTTACCGCTATGCTTAGAAATGGCCTGCAAGTTTATAAACCCTATTTTGAAAAGCAGAAAGAAATATGAGCGAAAATAATTCAGCACCCAAAGAAACTTTGTTTTCTCCCAAAAACAAGAAATTGATCACCGATCCTATCGGTAAAGATAATCCTATAACAGTACAGGTACTGGGTGTTTGTTCGGTACTTGCTGTAACGGTTCAGTTGAGGGCTTCCCTGGTTCTGGCCATTGCAGTGGTAGCAGTAATGGGTTTTGCCAATGTAATTATTTCATTGCTCCGGCATGGAATCCCACCCAGGATAAGAATCATTGTTCAACTTACAGTAATTGCTTCATTGGTAATTCTGGTTGACCAGGTCCTGAAAGCTTTTCTTTATGATGTTAGCCGCCAACTTTCGGTATTTGTTGGTTTGATTATTACCAACTGTATTATTATGGGTAGGCTTGAAGCTTTTGCATTAAAGAACAAAGTATGGCCTTCATTCCTGGATGGAATTGGTAATGCTGCAGGATACGGCAGTATACTGCTTCTGGTTGCCGCTGTCCGTGAGTTTTTTGGTTCAGGTACTCTGATGGGCTATCAGATAGTCCCTAACTTTATGTATGATTTTGGCTATGTTGACAATGGTTTGATGATTCTGCCACCAATGGCTCTTATAACGGTGGGTGTATTTATCTGGATACACCGTAACCGCGACAAAGCTCTTATTGACGTTAGTTAAACAGGTAAAAAACTGTTTTATAAATTTTAAAACAAACAAAAAATGGAAGATTTAGTAAGTATATTTATCAGGTCAATATTTATAGACAATATGGTTTTTGCCTACTTTTTGGGAATGTGTTCTTACCTGGCAGTTTCCCGAACAGTTAAAACATCAGTAGGTTTGGGTTTTGCTGTAATTTTCGTACTTGGCTTTACAGTACCTGTTAATTTTTTACTTGAGAACTATATCCTGGGTCGGGGAGCACTCGCCTGGCTTGGACCTCAGTTTGCATCGGTTGACCTGAGTTTTCTCACCTTTATTATGTTTATTGCTATTATTGCTGCAATGGTTCAATTGGTTGAAATGATCATTGAAAAATTCAGTCCCACTCTGTACAGCAGTCTGGGTATATTCCTTCCCCTGATTGCTGTTAATTGCGCTATTCTGGGAGGTTCACTTTTTATGCAGGAACGCAATTATGCAAATATTGCCGAAGCCTTTTCATTTGGCCTTGGTAGTGGAGTAGGCTGGTTTCTTGCTATTGTAGGAATTGCTGCTATTCGTGAAAAAATAAGGTATTCTAATGTTCCGGCTCCCCTACGGGGACTTGGAATTACATTTATTATAACCGGGCTCATGGGCATTGCCTTCATGAGCTTTATGGGTATCGAACTATAGTTATCTTTTTTATGAAATTCTTAAAATCATGATATTATTAGATGTAAGTAATTTATGGGTTATTACCCTGAGCGTAGTAATGTTTCTTGCCATTATGCTGCTACTGGTAGGTGTACTGCTTTATGCACGCCATAAATTAGTGCCCACTGGGCCAGTTAAGGTTACTATCAATGAAGATAAAGAACTGGAAGCCAATGCAGGAGGTACACTCCTAAATACTCTTGCTGATAATGGAATATATTTGCCCAGTGCTTGTGGTGGAGGAGGAACTTGTGCAGTTTGTAAGTGCCAGGTTCTGGATGGGGCCGGAGATATTCTGCCAACAGAAGTAGGTTATTTTACCCGCAAGGAGATTCAGAATAAATGGCGGTTATCTTGCCAGGTAAAGGTAAAGCAGGATCTTAAAATTCAAATACCAAAAGAAATATTTGGTATCAAGAAATGGGAATGCGAAGTGGTTTCTAATGAGAATGTGGCCACCTTTATAAAAGAGTTTGTGGTTAAATTACCCGAGGGTGAAGATCTTGATTTCCAATCAGGCGGTTACATTCAAATTGATGTGCCTGCGTGTGAAGTTGACTTTGGTAAAGATATTGAAGTACAGGATAAATTTCGTGAAGACTGGGATAAGCTTAAGATATGGGATTTGAAGATGCGCAATCCCGAACCAATTTTCCGGGCATATTCAATGGCCAATCACCCTGCCGAAGGAAATATCATAAAACTGAATATACGTATTGCAACACCTCCCTGGGATAAAGAAAATAACCAGTTTATGAAAGTGAACCCCGGTATATGTTCATCTTATGTGTTCTCAAGAAAGCCTGGTGATAAAGTTACCATTTCAGGGCCTTACGGTGATTTCTTCATAAAAGATACCGAACGGGAAATGGTTTATATAGGCGGTGGAGCTGGTATGGCACCCTTACGTTCACATATTTTCCATCTATTCCAAACCTTAAAAACTGATCGTAAGGTTTCTTACTGGTATGGAGCCAGATCAAAAAGAGAGATATTTTATGAAAAAGAATTCCGGAAGATAGAGAAAGAATTTCCAAATTTCAAATTCAATATAGCTTTATCTGAACCACTGCCGGAAGATAATTGGGATGGTTATACCGGGTTTATTCATCAGGTTGTATTAGATAATTATCTTAGTAAACATGAAGAACCGGAAGAAGTTGAATACTATCTCTGCGGACCACCCATTATGAATGAATCAGTACTCAAAATGCTCGATAATTTAGGAGTCCCTGAAGAAAATATTGACTTAGATGATTTTGGAGGTTAACTTTGCAGCCCTGATTACAAAGATCAGGGCTTTTTTGTATTTATCATCCACTAAAAATGGTAAAGACTTCCAGTAATAGAGCCCGAAAGGTAATCTGGGTGGGTTTTGTTGCGAATCTTGTGCTTACATTAATAAAACTGGTAGCAGGAATTCTTGCAAAAAGTTCTGCTATGGTTGCCGATGGTGTGCACTCTATAAGTGATTTTGCCACTGATTTGGTTGTTTTAGGTGGACTTTCCGTTGCTTCACGTCCGCGTGATCATAATCATAAGTACGGTCATGGAAAGGTCGAAACACTTGCAACGGCATTTGTTGGAGGAGTATTGCTATTGGTTGGACTTGGTTTGTTTTATAATGGTTCAATGAAGATATACTCGGTTTATCAGGGTAATGTTCTTCAGCAACCAGGCATGGCAGCTCTTTATGCAGCAATCGGATCTATAATTGTTAAAGAGATTCTTTTCAGATATACTATTAAAGTTGGTATTCAAACCAATAGTCAGGCGGTAAAGGCAAATGCATGGCATCATCGGAGTGATGTGTACTCGTCATTTGGAACTTTACTGGGAATAAGCGGTGCTATATTTTTGGGTCAAAAGTGGGTAATCCTTGATCCTTTGGCGGCAGTTATTGTTTCAATTTTCATATTTAAGATCGCAATAAAAATTACGCGTAGTACTTTGTTAGAGTTAATAGAAACTTCGCTCCCGAAAGAACATGAAGACGAGATCGTTCAACTTGCTTCAGATGTTAATGGTGTACATGATCCGCATGAGCTAAAAACACGAAAAATAGGCAATCATATAGCCATTGATATTCACATTAAGGTTAAAAATCATTTAAATATTGAAGAGGCCCATAATATTACTATTGATCTTGAAAAAACTCTCAGAAGAACCTACGGAGAAGAGACCTTCATTTCTATACATACCGAACCACTTGTAAATAATTCAAAAGATATGAAACATGCGTAAGTTCTATTTGTCCACCTTTGTTCTATTTCTTTTATTATCATCCTGCAGGAATGTACAAAACGAGCCACGTTTTGTTAATATACGGGGAGTAGTATTTGGTACCTATTATTCTGTTTCATACTATTGTGAAAAGGGTATAGATTATTCTGAATTGTTGGATAGCATTTTTGAAGTTATTAATCAGTCAATGTCATATTATCAACCACAATCAGTTGTTTCAAAAATCAATCGAAATGAAACGACCCGGGCTGATGAACATTTTCTGAGAGTTCTGGAAAGAAGTCTCGAAATTGCCCGGGAAACTAATGGCGCATTCGATCCTACCATAAGCCCTTTGGTTAATGCATGGGGTTTTGGTTTTCAAGACAGACAAAAGATGACTGATGCCAGAATTGACAGCTTGAAAAAAATTACCGGTTATGATAAAGTTTCTGTATCCGGAAACCAGGTTAATAAAACAATACCCGAAATACAATTTGATTTTAATGCCATAGCTAAGGGTTATGCATCAGATGTTGCCGGTTCTTTTCTTGAGAGTAAAGGTGTAGAAACTTATATGGTTGAAATTGGCGGTGATCTTGTAGCAAAGGGATTAAAACCTGATGGCAAACCCTGGCGAATCGGATTGGAAAGGCCTGCTCCTGATATGTTATCTAAACAAGATTGGGATTATTTGGTAGAGCTGCATAACAGAGCTGTAGCTACATCCGGCACTACCCGAAAATATTATGAAGAGAACGGTCAAAGATTTTCTCATACCATTGATCCACAAACCGGCAGACCCGTAACCCATAACTTGCTGAGTGTTTCTGTTTTTGCTGATGATTGCATGACTGCTGATGCTTTTGCTACAGCATTTATGGTGATGGGTCTTGAAAGATCAAAAGAGTATCTTCAATCCCGAGATGATCTTCAGGCATTTTTTATTTATTCGGAAGGGAAAACAAATTACGGAACCTACACTACAAATGGTCTTCAGGTAATACCCAGATCTGAACTGGAATAATACTCATACCTGTTTATAACAGATTATTATCGGGATTTTATAGATAAGAAATATTCGTTCTTTTAGAAGAATCAAAAGAATGGAAAATTAATAAACTCAGATTCCGGGATTATTTGGGCTTATTGAGGTTTATTATCAACTCAGATGACTCAGATTCTTCGGAGTTATGGCAGTCTTCAGTACTACCGGATGCACAGGCACATGGTTTAGGTTTACCTGTTTTGGGATCAAATGTACTGCCACAGGTTTTCTTAAATGATTCACCGGGAATCAGAAACATTTTGATTGCAATACCACCGATGGCAATTGCAACAAGTACCAAAGCCAGAAAAAAAACTTGCATATTGTTATCAGGTTGTTTTAAGTATTAGCAACTGTTTTTCATTTAAAGAAACAATTCCGTAATTATAATGTTCATAAAAGGAATATGGTAAATAAGTTCTTCAGTGCTTTATCACCCTAATGCATTTTGCAAACTTTAGTGCGATCTTATGTGAGATAGAATAATGCCTGCAGCAACCGCAGCGTTAAGTGATTCAGGTTGATTCTTTCTATTTGCATCGTGATGTACCGGAATATATATTTTATGTGTAATGAAATCCATAAGTTTTGCAGATATCCCCCTTGATTCATTGCCAATAATAATGATACCTTCATCAGGCAACTCTTCTTTATAAATATTTTCACCATCAAGTAATGCCCCCATTACAGGTAATTCATTGGGCAATTTGCTTAAAAAAACCTCGGGTAAAGTATAATAAAGTTTTACCCGTAGAAAAGAACCCATACTTGACTGTATAACTTTGGGATTGTAAAGTTCAGCAGTATTTTCAGAACAAATAATGTGTTCAACACCAAACCAATCGGCAGTGCGGATAATTGTACCCAAATTTCCGGGATCCTGGATATTGTCAAGTAAAAGGATTAGTTTATCATGTGTTTTTAACTCCATGATATTTCTCTCGGGGATTTTCACAACTGCCAATACCTGGTTGGGTGTAGTAAGAGTACTTATTCGTGCCAGCTCTTTCTCAGATACTTTATCGAAGGGAATATTACGGGGGATAATATTTTCATCCAACCATGCATCCAGAGCATAAATGTGATTTACTTTCCAATCAGATTGCTTCAGGAGTTCATTCACGGCTTTATGACCCTCAACAACAAACAACCCTTTGTCCCGCCTGTTCTTTTTTTGTGACAAGCCCTTTATCTGCTTTATAAGGTTGGGTGAAATCATATTTATTCAGGGTATGGTTATAAAAAGAAACCCGTCTCTTTTTCGAGACAGGTTTACATTTATTCTTGTGAAGTTGTTTATTCAGCTGTTACTTCGAATTTAATATCAAAGCGAACTTCCTTATGAAGATTTACCTTGGCTTTATAAACCCCTGTTTCTTTAACCGCATCACCATCAATCATGATCTTTTTACGGTCAATATCAATGTCATATTGATTTTTGATGGCATCTGCAATTTGAAGAGCATTTACAGATCCGAAAATCTTACCTGATGTGCCTACCTTGGCTCCGATCTTCACGTGAATATCAGCCATTTTCTCGGCAAGCTTTTCAGCTTCTTTCTTTACTTTTTCTTCTTTAAATGCTCTTTGCTTAAGTGTTTCAGCAAGCTTTTTCTTCTCTGAAGACATAGCCATAATTGCCATACCTTTAGGAATAAGAAAGTTACGGGCGTATCCGTCTTTAACGTTTACGATATCATCTTTAAATCCCAGATTGGGAACGTCTTGAATAAGAATTATTTCCATTATTTTTCCTCCCTATTTTAAAAGATCTGCTACATAAGGCATTAGGGCAAGATGTCTTGCTCTCTTAATTGCTTTTGATACTTTTTTCTGGTACTTCAAAGATGTACCTGTCAGGC
Organism: Bacteroidales bacterium; assembly: GCA_046261715.1. Classification (GTDB taxonomy): domain Bacteria; phylum Bacteroidota; class Bacteroidia; order Bacteroidales; family UBA7960; genus SKVR01. The sequence goes on along the minus strand of JBHEOF010000023.1, from coordinate 877 downwards.
GGCGTGGAAGTATTTTTCCCTGCTCGTTAACAAACTTCAATAAAAAGTTAGCGTCTTTATAGTCGATGTATTTGATGCCGGCTTTTTTAAAGCGGCAGTATTTTTTCTTTTTGATATCTACAGCAATCGGAGCCAGATATCTGATTTCAGAATTTTGTTGATTTGCCATTTGTTAAATTGTTTCCGGGTTTTTAATTACTTGGTTTCTTCAGATTTTGCGGCTTCTTTTTCTCTGCGTTTCTTTTCATTATATGCAATAGCATACTTATCAAGAGAAACTGTGAGGAAGCGAATAATACGCTCATCCCTTTTCATTTCAAGCTCCATTTCTGCAATTAAAGCAGGTTCAGCTTTAAACTCGATCAGGTGATAAAAACCTGTTGACTTTTTCTGGATCGGATAGGCAAGTTTGCGCAATCCCCAGTGGTCTTCAAAAACAATTTCAGCTCCTTTGTCTTTCAGATACTTCTGAAACTTACTTACCGCTTCCTTCATCTGTTCATCAGATAAAACGGGAGTCATAATGAAAACGGTTTCATAGTTTTTCAACATCTGTTTTAAGGTTTGACTTGGGTTTTAAATTTTTATAAATAATTGATTGTAAATAATATTTCCGTATAAAAAACGGAGTGCAAAATTAATCAAAAAATTCAATTTATTAAATGTAAGATCAATATTTTTCCTGAAGATATTTCATTTTTAGAAGTTTAAATATTGTTTTGCAGAGTGTTTCTTTATTTGATAATAGAGAATTATTCTTTTAAAGAATTACTCCATTAACATATAAAGTTATTTTTAATGTTTTTAAAATGCTGAATAACAGATATTTATTGCTTTTTTTGATTTATGGCATGGCTTTTGTTTCGTTTTCGACAAA
>JBHEOF010000229.1:524-788 GCA_046261715.1 Bacteroidales bacterium | reverse complement strand
TTCCCGAAGATCAGCAACAATATTGAGGTACAGAGAAACAAGATACAGCTCTATTCCAACCAGGTGTTTATCACCGATTCGGTGGAGGATATCGTACCGGAGTTTCTGACTTTGCTGCATGGTGTGCTTGATTCACCAGATATTCCACTGAACGTATCGAGAAGTTACCTGCAGAGTGATTCCAACGTGAAGAAGATCTCTTCGCATATCATGAAGAAGGTGGCCGATAAGCTGGAGGAGATTTTTAAGAATGACAGGGCGCAG
>JBHEOF010000229.1:0-514 GCA_046261715.1 Bacteroidales bacterium | reverse complement strand
ACTACGGGATGATCTCGGAGGAGAAGTTCTATGACCGTGCAGAGAAGTTTGCACTGCTGAAAAATACCGATGGAAAGTATTTCACTTTCGAGGAATACGAAAAGCTGATCAAGCCGGAGCAGACCGATAAAGACAAATCGCTGGTTTATCTCTATGCAACCGACATGGACGAGCAATACAGTTATATTGAGTCGGCCCGAAACAAAGGGTATGATGTATTGATCTTAGATGGTCAGCTCGATGTCCACTTTGTGAACCACGTAGAAACAAAGCTTAAGGATGCGCGTTTTGCCAGGGTGGATTCGGACATCATTGAAAGGCTGATCCCGAAGGATGATTCGACAGAGGATAAGCTGACTGCAGCCCAGAAGGCCGATCTTACGCCGGTGTTTCAGTCACAGCTTGAGAAGAGCGAACACTTTATCGTCAGCTTCGAGGCGATGGGAGAGACCGGTCAGCCCGTTGTGATCACCCAGAATGAGTTCATGCGCCGGATGAAGGATATGTCCGAGCT